>JALTLT010000384.1 GCA_027001815.1 Gammaproteobacteria bacterium
ACATCAATAAGACCCAAAACACTGCCGCCTGAGGGGGCTCAATCACCCCGCCCCTTCAGGCTCATTTCCGGATTGGAAAGGACTGCCCGCCCCCGAAGGGGCGGGTCTGCTCAGGTGGATTGTATGTACTCCCGCCATCTGGCGTGGCCCTCCTCGATGCCGGCGAACCAGGCATCGGCCGCGGCCGTGCCGGTCCCGAACGCCTCCGGCAACCGTAGTGTCTCCGTGAGGCCGCACCGGTACCGCAGGGCATCGAGGACGCCGCGCCTGTATTCCGGGCTGCGTGGTTCCCGGGGCCTGGAAAACGCTTCGTCGAAGAGACGCCTTGCGAGTTTTTCCGATGTCATCGCAAGCCCTCCTCTCAAGCACAGTTCCGGTCACACAACAGCTCGATCGACTTCGCGGCCTCGTCCAGCACCTCGTCCGCGAGTTCCAGGGAAAGCGCCAGGAACTCCTCCTCGTCCATGTCGGACTCGAGGCCCCAGAGGCTGGTCTGGGCCAGCCGGATGCCGTGGCGCTCCGCGTCCACCACGAGGCCCACATGCCACCAGAAGTCGCCGTACTTCCGTGCCCGGTCGTAGAGTGCCTTGCCATGTTCCGGGTCGGCGGGAACGAACCAGGTATGGGAATGGCGGTCGCCATGCCAGTGGCGAATCGCACCGGGCTCCCAGGTGCTGGTGAACCTCCCCAGCTCATCCCCATGGGCATCCCACCCATGCTCGTCGATCCGCAGGGATACCCGGATCACGAATCCGTTCTCCTTCCAGGAGGCGGCCAGTCCGGAGAGATCCGGATCCCATACGATGCCAAGCGATTCGATACGCTCGAGCATGCGCAGGCGGGCACGGGCGGAGCGCAGGGCCAGGTGGGCCGGGAGAGGAAAGGGAGAGCGGCGGATCTCGCGGTAGAGATCGCCGATCGTTGAATGCGTCATGGTGATTCTCCTTCAAGGCGGGCCGGGAGAAACACCCTCCCCGAAGCCGGGGGAAACGGTGTTTCCCCCGGCGGGGTGGACGACGATGACCGAAGATCAGAGGAAGCCCAGATACCTGGGCCAGGAAGGATGGCCGTGGGGGCATACGCCGTCGGGTTCGACGGAGCAGCCATCCGTCGCCGTCGCCTCTCCGTCGTAGAGGATCATCTGCTCCAGCTCCACGAAGGGAGGTTCATCGACGGTGGGTTCCGGCCAGGATTCGGTTTTACGTGAAACGTTCATCGCGTATCTCCTCATGATGAAAAAGCCGGAGACACGCGCCCCCCTGCCGGGGAGGTGTGTCCCCGGCGGGGTGGAAGACAGGCGCCGGATCGGCGCCGGGTGGAAAATCAGTCGAGCAGCTTGATGAGACTGACGACAAGGCCGGCCTGGGCGAGCATGAGCCCGGCCATCCAGCGGATCAGGTCAGCACGCACACTCTGGATCTCGGTACGGAGGTCGCCCCGTACTTCATGGATCTCGGTACGGAGGTCGCCCCGTACTTCATGGATCTCGGTACGGAGATCGCCCCGCAGCTCCTGGATCTCGGTACGTACCTCCTGGATGCGGTGATCGAGGTGGTCCCTGGTGACCAGATCCCTCGTGGAGAAGGCCTCCGCCAGGGCTTCGGAGAGAACCTCCGCCTCCGCCTTGGCCTGGGCTTCGGGAACGCCGGTTGCCTTGAGGCGTTCCACATACTTGAGGGTATCGAATAGAGCCATGGACATGAGTATACAACCTCCCTGAAAGGGTTGAAAAACCCGGATCGGGGGGCATGGGAACCCCGGCCGGGGCGGCATGCCGCCCGTACCGGGGCCGAAAGGAAACGAAAGGATCGAGGCCCAAGGGCCGCCCTGTCTCACGATCCGGCAGGGCTTTGGTGGCGCAGTCGAAGACTGCAAGGGTGCGCGGTATGTCCCGCCGCGCTACGGTGGAATACGGCGTCTTTCCGGGAGCGCCCGAAGGGGCGCCCCTGGAAAGACGCCGCCGGACGGCGGCGTCGAAGGGTCAATGAACGTGGGCCATCCCCTCGGCCTCTCGGCGCCAGGAGAGGGTCTTGCGGTCGAAGAAGAACCCCTGCTCCTTCAGGAAGGCACGCTTCTCGTCGAAACGATCGTCCTCCTTCTGGAGCTTCACGACCCAGTGGTTCCGGGTCTTGACGGCGTTCTTCTCCAGCCACTCGAAGGGTCGAAAGTCCTGCTCCGCGACCGGGGTCGGGTCGGAGGTCTTCTCAGGCTCCGCCTTCTCCTCGTCGGCGAACGGAATATCCTTGCCGTCCACCTTGATGAAGGCGATCTTCAGGAGCCGACCCTTGATGACCAATCCCTGATGGGACTGGCCATCGCGCTCGTACTCGTAGGCCTCGGGGTAGATGTCCCCGATCCTGAAGCCCACGAGGACGGCGCGCTCGGGGATCTCCTTCTCCACGACGCGAAGGCGCCGGAGCGCCTCCTCGCCGACGATGCGGCAGTCGAACTTGACATAGGACTGCTCCTCGTCGCCGGCGGCCTTGCGGCCAGTAAGGGCGGAGATGGAGACGGCCCAGAACGGTTTCCCGTTCCTCGGCTTGACCTCACGCAGACGGGAGACGTAGCCGATGCCATTGGTGTGAAGGTCGAAGTAGTCGCTCATGGTGTTTCTCCTGTTGGGTTGCGTAAACGACAACCGGGAGAAACACCACGTCCCCTGGCCGGGGAAACAGTGTTTCCCCCGGTGGGGTGGGCGAACCGGGAAAGAATACCCGGCGGAATGGATTTATTTGCGCTTCTTGGAGTGACCTTGCCTCATCGCGATGATGTAAAGTGCGATGACGACGGTACCCACAAAGAGCGCAATGATGTCGAAGTTGGACATG
>JALTLT010000385.1 GCA_027001815.1 Gammaproteobacteria bacterium
TCCAGCTTCACCTGGAGCGTACCGAGGGCAACCCCCTCCGCCACCGGGGCGGTCACCGCCTCGGCCCGTTCCATCACCGCCTCCAGGCTCTTGTAGTGGCCGCGTGGGAAGGTGAGCCACAGGGGGGCGTCGAGGCCGAGAGGAAGCTGTTCGACGGTACCCTTCCAGACCCGGATCTCCTTGAGAGTGGCGCCGGCATCGTAGAGCCTGCGGGTCTCGAAGAAGCGGAAACCGTAGTTGAGCAGGGCCTGGGTGCTGGTGGCGCGCGCCTCTTCGCTCTTGTCACCGAGCACCACCGAGACGAGTCGCATCCCGTCGCGCAGCGCCGAGGCCGTCAGGCAGTAGCCGGCCGACTCCGTGTGTCCGGTCTTGATGCCGTCCACGCTCTTGTCGCGCCACAGCAGCTTGTTCCGGTTGTACTGGGTGATGTTGTTCCAGGTGAACTTCTTCTCCGAGTAGAGGCGGTAGTAGTCGGGGAAATCGCGGATCACCGCGCGGGCCAGGGTGGCGATGTCACGGGCGGTGGTGTAGTGCTCCGGGTCCGGCAGGCCGGTGCTGTTGACGAAATGGGTGCCGGTCATGCCCAGCGCCTCCGCCTGCTGGTTCATGAGCGAGGCGAAGGTGTCCTCGCTGCCCGCCACCTGTTCCGCCAGGGCAACGGTGGCGTCGTTGCCGGACTGGATGATCATCCCCTTCAGAAGCACCTCCACCGGGACCCTCTTTCCCACCTCCACGAAGGTGCGGGAGCCGGGCATCTTCCAGGCCTTCTTGCTGATCGTCACCGGCGTGTCGAGGGTCAGTCGCCCCTCCTTCAGTTCGCGGAAGACAAGGTAGGCGGACATCAGCTTGGTGATGCTGGCCGGTTCCACCCGCTCGTCGGCTCCCTTCTCCGCCAGCACGTGGCCCGTATGGAAGTCCTGGAGGATATAGTGGCTCGCGCTCACCTGCGGCGGGGCGGGTACGGCCGGTGAGGCGAGGGCGGTGCCCATGGAAAAGGGGAGCAACAGCAGCAGCGAGGCGAGCCGGTGGCGGAGTTTTCCGATTGACATGGTGTTCCTTGGTTGGCGAGAGACGCTTCCGGGGTCAGGATGGTGTCGGCTGCCCCCGCGGGCGAGCCCGGCCGAGGGGGCAAGGGACCGGAACAGGGCGATCGCGATCCGTTCCGGCAGGCGGGTGATCGGCGACACCAACCGTACCTCCGACCGCTATTCGGAGGTTCCGGTTCCCGGTGTGTTCGGTGCATTATACCTGCACCTAACAGGATGTTGAAAAAGGCCGTCCTGGCCTTTTTCAACGCCGGAAGCCGAAAATGCGATTTCCGGCTTCCTCACGTTTTCAATGAGGTCAGCAGCCGGTCGGACTTCGACAGGCCGTGAGGTTCTGGTGCTTTCCGCGGGGCTCCGAGAGGCGGGAAGGCCCTCCCGGGGGACGCCGTAAACCCATCCCTGGGGGCTCGTCGGCGGCATCCTTGCCGCCAACGCCCCCGGGAGGGCCTTCCCGCCTCTCGGGGCGGAGTGACCTTCAGCTTGAAGTCGGACAGGCTGCTGGCCTCATTGAAAGGTAAAGGCAGGCCGTGGTTCACGTCCGTGGAAAAGGAAGGAGGGAACGGTTTGGATCAGGTGATCGCCGCGCTGATGGAGAGGCTGGAGGGGATTCTCTCCACCTGCCCAGGCGGAATCTCGGAGCACGAGCTGCTCTCCCGGCTGGGGAGCGCAGAGGAGGGGGAGGAGGCCTTCCAGGGGGTGTACGACGACGATCTCTCCCTCTTCCAGGCCCACTTCCTGCTGTTCCATGCCCTCTACCGGCTTCAGCAGCAGCGGGTGGAGAGGGGCGAGGGGGGGGTGGAGATCGGTGTGCTGAAGATCCGCCTGCTGGCCGTTTCGCAAGAGGGTGTCGCCCTGGCGGGTCACGATCCGTTGCGGGACTACTATCTGGACCTCGGCAACCTCGAGGCGATGGATGGTCCCGGAGTGGCGGAGCTGCTCTCCGGTTTCTGGCGCCGTTATCTCGCCGCCGGCGAGCGCGCCGAGGCGTTGCGGGTACTGGGGCTGGAGGACCCGGTGAGTGACGAGGAGATCCTTCGCCGTTACCGCCGGCTCTGCATGGAACACCACCCGGATCGTGGTGGGGAGACCGGGCGGCTGCAGGAGATCAACCGGGCGATGAGCCGTCTGCGGCGCTGACCGGTCTTCCCGGCGGCTCCTGGCCGGCCTGCCCGGAGAGTTCCGGTTCCACCACCACCTGGAAGTCGGCGTGGCCTGCAGCCTCCAGACGGCGGCCCAGTTCGCGGGCCCGCTCGAGGCTGGCGAGGGGGCCCACCCGCACCTTCCAGAGGGTCTTTCCGGCACGCCGCAGCGGTACGATCTGCAGATCGGTGGCGAGCAGGTCCGCCAGCCGACGGGCGAGGCGGCGGGCGTTCCGCCGCTCCGCGAAGGCCCCTGCCTGAATGAACCAGCGCCCCTCCACCGCACTCTGGCCCAGGGCCCGCACCTCCACCTCCGCAGTTCCCTGGTCCACCATCCCCAGTTCCCGGGCCGCCGCCCAGGAGAGGTCGATGAGCCGCCCCTCGACGAACGGACCGCGGTCGTTGACCCGCACCACCACGCTGTTTCCGGTGGCCAGGTGGGTGACCCGCACGTAGCTGGGGAGGGGCAGGGTGCGGTGGGCGGCGGTGAGGGCGTGGACGTCGTAGGGCTCGCCGCTGGAGGTGGGTCGGCCGTGGAACTTCATGCCGTACCAGGAGGCGATGCCCTGCGCCACGTAGCCCTCCGCGGTGGGCAGGACATGGTAGCGCCGGCCATCCACTTCGTACCAGGGGGGGTTACCG
>JALTLT010000386.1 GCA_027001815.1 Gammaproteobacteria bacterium
GGGAAGGGGGGAAGGCAGGGGGGCGGTCGTTCCCCTGGCGTCGGAAGGAGGCTATGACTTCGATCCACGCTGGATGCATACCTCCATTTCCGAATTCTCTCGGAGAATGATACTTGGCTCCGACTTCCGGTCGATCGCGGAGAGCCGGCGCGCAAACTACCGTCTCCTGGTGAGTCGTCTGTCATTGCTTTCGGGTGTCACACCGATTCGCGAGAATCTTGAAGATGAGACCGTGCCCTATGTCTGTCCCATGAAGTTCGATCGTCCGGAGCCGGCTTTCACGCGCATGAAGGAGGCCGGTGTGCCTATCGTGCGTTTTGGCGAATACCTTGCCCGGGACGTGACCGAGGAGGTATGTCCCGTAAGTGTCTCTTACTCACGCAGTGTGATGCAGTTTCCCTGCCACCAGGCGCTCACCGAGGCAGAGATGGAGTGGATGATTGATACCATAACCAGCATCGTCGAGGGATCATGATCGTATGGACAATCTGAGAGAGAACAAGTGGCGGGTGAACAGGCTTGGGCACTTCCCCGAGATCGCCGATCGATGGGATGCAATCAATTGTTCCGCGGCGGCCTCCCCGGTCCTGGAGTCCGATTTCGTGGAACCACTCCTGGACTCTTTCGGTCACGGAGGGGTCCGCGTAGCACAACTCGGCCCGGACCACGCCCCCTTGGCGCTGGCATTGGTAGAGAAACGGGGTGTGGGCCGGTGGGCGACCTTCCAGCCGTCCCAGGCGCCCATAGGTCTCTGGGTTTGTAGGCCGGGGGCAGAACCGGGTATGGTGGCGCAGGCTCTCGTCCCTGTTTTGCCTGGCTACGTGGCCATGCTGGATGTCACTCGGATCGATCCTGACCTCTATCCGCGTCCTCAGGGTGCTCCACGGCTCTTTCCTATGGACTACATTCCGACCTCCCGGATCGTGGTGGAGGGTGATTACGAGGTTTTCTGGAGTGCGCGGAGCCGAAATACCCGTCAGAATCTCAAGCGGCAGCGCAACCGCCTCGATCGCGAGGGGGTCGTTACCCGGCTCGAGGTGGTGACCGATCCCTCGAGGATGGAGGAGGTGGTGGAGGATTACGGAACTCTGGAATCGAGCGGCTGGAAGGGCGAGCAGGGCACGGCGGTCTCGCTGGACAATGCCCAGGGACAATTCTATCTGGAGATGATGCGGCGCTTCGCCACCCGGTCACGGGCGGTTGCCTTCCGGTACTGGTACAATGCCAAGCTGGCAGCGATGGATCTCTGCATACACAACGGCCGAACGATGGTGATTCTCAAGACCGCATACAACGAATCCCTCAAGGGTTCGTCGCCTGGCATGCTCATGCACCAGGAAATATTCGAGTGGATCTTTACCAATCGGATGGTGGCCGCGATCGAGTTCTATGGGCGCACGCTCGACTGGCACCGGAAATGGACCCACGACCAGCGGTCCCTTTACCACATGAGTGTCTATCGTCATGCCGTGTTCCGGTCCCTGCATCGTGACCTTCTGGACCGCGGACGGGAAGAGAATCGGAAACCGGCTTCCGAGGCGAAGAAATGAGCAAGATACTGATCAGCGGTGGTATCGAGCGGGAGAATGGCCAGGAGCTGGGCGAGGGAAAGTATTACAAGGGCGCCCGACTTCTGAGGCTGGATACCGAAACGGGTAAAGTGGAGGTGATCCTGCACAAGGATGAGGGTGGAGAGAACTATCCCGACGAGCATCCCAACCTGCAGTTCACCGCGGGTTGCGTGGTGGAGGATGGGATCTGGCTACCCACTGATACCGAGGTGGGGTTCTACAGCTATCCGGATCTGGAGTTGAAACGGTCGTTCTCGTATCCCTTCTTCCACAACATCCATCATATCAATGTCATCGACGGGG
This sequence comes from Gammaproteobacteria bacterium, assembly GCA_027001815.1. Lineage (GTDB taxonomy): Bacteria > Pseudomonadota > Gammaproteobacteria > JALTLT01 > JALTLT01 > JALTLT01. Next base: position 1,875 of record JALTLT010000386.1, read on the forward strand.
AGATCTTCGTCGTCTCCACCGGGCTCGACATGGTGATACGCTTCGATCTCGAGAGCCTGCAGCCCCTCCAATTTATGAACGCCGAGGGCAAGGATGCCTGGTTCCGGTTCTCGCCCAAGGTCGATTATCGAAAGATTCACTCCACCCGACCGCACGACTCCCATCCCAACTATGTCTTCAAAAACGGCGACTGCTACTGGGTGACACGCTGCACCCAGGAGGACGCGGTCTGCCTGTCGGATGTCTCGCGTCGCATCGACATCAGTCGCGGTCGCAACATCAGTGTGCACGACGGGGTCCTGCACGATGGTCTCCTGTACTTCACAACGGTGGACGGGATCGTGGTGGTCGCCGACCCGGAGAGCGGCAAGATCGTCGAGGACATCAACCTGCTCGATTTCGAGCCGCGGCGAACGGTCAAAGGCTGGTGCCGGGGGCTGATGTTCGACGGGGATGTCGCCTATATCGCCTACTCTAGGCTGCGGGCGACGCGTAACAAGGGAAAGATCGCGTGGATCAACAACTTCGTTTCACGCGATCAGGGTGCCCGTTACGCCACGGTGGCTGCCTATGATCTCAAGCGCCGCAAGAAGCTCGACGAATGGGTGTTCGGCGAGGATCTGATCCATGCCATCTACACGGTCCTGCCGGAGCCATCTACCTCACGGTAACATGCCGTTCCCCGGTTGATCGGCCCGAAAGTCTGGCAGGATGTTGAAAAAGGCCATCCTGGCCTTTTTCAACATCCTGCCGGGGTGCCGATACGGTCACTGTCGGGGCGGCCGGGGTCTGCGGGGGGGAGAGGGTGGCGGAATCGGTCAGCCGATAAATGAAAACATTGTCGGTTGTCCGATTGGCCAGGATGTAGGCGTTCTTCGACGGCATGTAGCGGAAGCGGCTGTAAGTACCATTGGGTTCCGGCGCGGTGGGAAGGACCGTATTGTCCGGCGC
>JALTLT010000387.1 GCA_027001815.1 Gammaproteobacteria bacterium
GTCCGAGTTCACCCAGGATCAGTACGAACTCGTCGCCGCCGAGGCGGGCGGCCACATCCTCCTTGCGGACGGAGTCGGTGAGACGCTGCGCGATGTGTACCAGCAGGGCGTCGCCGACCGGGTGGCCTAGGGAGTCGTTGATGTGCTTGAAGTGATCGAGGTCCAGAAACAGTAGCGCGCCGTAGCAGCCGTGGCGCTGGCAGCGGTGCAGCTCCTGTTCGAGGCGGTCTCGCATCAGGGAGCGGTTGGCGATCCGGGTCAGGCTGTCGTACTTGGCCTGGTACTCCAGGCGCGCCTCGAACTCCTTGCGTTCCGAGATGTCCCGCAACACCACCAGGTAGCTGGCGCCATTCTCCTGCAGACGGGAGGAGAGGCGGCGCACGCGGATGTCCATGGGCAGGACCGTCCCGCTGGCGGTGCGGATCACCGTCTCGAGGGCGCTCTCCCCCTCCTTCAGGAGCGTCTCGAAGCCGAGCGAGAGGGCCTTGCGTGACTGCGGGGTGGCGGCGAGCGAAAGAAAGGGAATGCCACACAGCTCGCGCGACGGGGTCGCCAGAATCACCTCCGCGCTGTGGTTGCTCTGCACCACCGTCAGATCGTCGGTGAGGAGGAGGAAAGGGTCGGGGGAGGAGTTGAGGATGATCTCCAGGTTCTCCTTGGAGCGCTGCAGCTCGCTCTCGGTCTCGGTACGGACGATGGCGTTGATCAGCACCTCGGCGAACACCTGGAGGATGGAGATCTCCTCCTGCTGCCACTCCCGCGGACGGTCGCTGGAGACGAGCAGAAAACCGTGCAGGTGCCCCGCGTAGTTCAGCGGGACGGCGAGGAGGGCAACGATCCGGTGACGTTTCAACCACCGCAGTTCTTCCCCCGCCCGGGCGGGCAGGTGGGAGAGATCCGGCAGGGCGATGGCCCGGCCATCGGTCAGCCTGCGTGCCAGCCAGGGAAACTGAAGGCCGAAGGCGAGGGGGCGGGGAACCTCGCGGAACAGGGGCTTCCCGCTCTCGCTCCACTCCATCATCAGGCGCGCCTCCTGGTTCTGCTCGCCGATGCGGAAGACGGCGGCGTGACCGGTGCGGGTGAACCGGGCCAGTTCGTCGAGGGCGGCGTGTACCCGCCCTTCGAGGCCGCCCGGCTGGATGCGCAGGAAGTCGGCGGAGATGCTGGCCACCAGGTGTTCGAACTCGGCGTAGTGGAGGAGGGCCTCCTCGGCCTCCTTGATGTGCTGGATGTCGTGCAGCATTCCCTCGCGACCGATCTCGCGCCCCGACTCATCCCGCAGCAGGCGGGCGTGGATGGAGACCCAGACGGGGTGGCCGTCCCGGTGCCGGAGCTGTGCCTCGAAGTCGGTCACCTCGCCTTCGGCACGGAGCCGCCGCACCAGCTCTTCCAGTACCGGGGGATGAAGATAGAACTCCCGGGCATTGCGGCCGATCAGCTCCTCCACCGGGTAGCCGAACAGCCGCTCGGCGGAGGGGGTCATGCGCACGATGCGTCCCTCCGCGTCGAGCCGGTAGTAGATGTCGTGCATGCCCTCGAAGATGGCGCGCAGTTCGCGCTCCGAATCTTCCAACTGGAGGAGGATGCGCTGCTTCTCGGTGATGTCGACGAAGGAGAGCACCACGCCCTGCGCCCGGTTGTCCGGGTTGGCGAGGGGTGTGAGCCAGTACTCTACCGGGAAGCGCGAGCCGTCCCGGTGGCGGAAGGTGGCAGTGCCGCTCTGGCTCCGTTCACCGGCACCGCGACTGTCAAGGACATCCCACAGACGACACTCCTCCGATTCCATCCATCCGAGCCACTGCTCCAGGGGCCGACCGACCACCTCCTCCTCCGTCAGGCCGAGCATCCGCAACGCCTCGCGGTTGATGAAGGTGCCCCGCATCTCCGGGTCGAAGCCGATGATCCCCTCCGCGGTGGAGTCGAGCAGCTGCTGGATCCGCCGCTCCCCCTCCTGGCGGGCCCGGAACTGGCGCCGGATGTCGGCCAGCAGGCGGTTGGTTGCGGAGAGGAGGGTGCCCACCTCGTCGTCGACAGGGGGGTCCCCGGCTTCGGCGGTGAGGGGACGGGGGTTCGAGGGATCGACCCGGTTGATGCGGGCGATGATGTTGCTTACCGGGCGGATCACCATGCGGTTGAGCAGGGCCACCAGGAGGGTGGCGAGCAACAGGTCCTCGAACAGGTTCGAGGAGAAGGTGCTCAGTGCCTGGTCGAGGGAGCGGGAGGCGATCCAGCCGCGGTCGATGGAGAGACGCAGCTCACCGATCACCTCCCCGGCCCGGTTGCGAATCGGCAGCGACTGTTCCACCTCCTCGTCGCCGAGAAGGAGGAGCAGCATGCGCCGCCGCTCGTGGGTGTGTTGCTTCCCGGTGCCGCTCTCCGCCAGTGGATAGCCGCTGGGCCGGTGCACCATGGAGGCCTTGAGGATCAGCGGGTGGCGGATGAGAGCGCGGGTCACCTTGCGCGCCATCACGTGGTCGTCACCGACGACCGCCTGTGCGGCGAAGGGCGAGATGCCGGCACTGATCTCCTGGGTCAGACGCTCGAACTCCTCGCTGGAGCGGTGATACTCGGCGACGATCTGGAGGGCGCCAAAGAGCAGGCTCAGCAGGACGGCGGCGGCGACGCCCAGCGTCGCCTGCTGCCAGGCGATGCTGGTGAAGGGGCCCCGTCTCGGACTGCGGCGCCTCCTCAGGGACGATTCGGCCATCCGTCCCGTCCTCTCGGGTACGCCGTTGCCGGGGTGACTGTTGCGCCGTGCTTCGATGGACTGCTCGACTCCACTGCCATTTCCTTGCCTCGCTTCCCGAGGGGGTGTTGGAAAGGTCTCTCCATGGGCCTCTTCAACCGGGGAACGGCAAACACGCGCTCCCGTCCCCCTTGTTGCGAAGGGATGCCATCATCGGCAAGGGGTGATGCATCCCTGCATCACGCACGGCCTGTTAAATGGAGGCTTCCTCCAACAGGCCACCGGCCCGTTCCGGCATCCCCTCGCGCTGGAGAGGCTCCGGTCGGTCTGGCCATCTCTGCGGCGTTTTCGGCAGCGCGGCGTCGGGGCTTGAGCGGTGACGCCCCCTGTGAGCGGATGAAAGTGGCACAGGGAGTGACAAATGACAAGCTCCGCCCCCTGACAAGGGCTCTCTTCTGGGGTAGGCTTTCGGCGATGTACCGCCCCTCCTCCATGTCCCTCGCGGCGAGAGCCGTATCTCCCCGCTCCGTCTTCTCCAGCCGGTGCCCCGACAACGCGTCGGCAAGGCCCCTCCCTTCCCCTGTCGCACCCGGGCTGCCGGCAGACGATCTCTTTCGGCTGACCGCCACGGCGGGCCGTGCCGGCGAGGGTGAGACCCGGGTGGCCCGGATCCCGCATGGGGGGAGGAGAGGGGGGTGAGCTGGTTGGCCGATCACCTGCTCCTCGTCGCCCTGCTGGGTGCGGCCGTGGTGCAGGCCAGTGGGGTGGTGGCGGCGTTCCATGTCCTCGCCCGTGGCCGCACCTCCCAGGGAATCCTGGCATGGTTCCTCGCCCTGGTGCTGATGCCGGCACTCTCCCTGCCCCTCTATCTGGTGTTCGGGCCACACCGTTTCTGGGGCTATGTGCGGGCCCGCCGGGCCGGCAACCAGCTCCTTCAGGATCTGGTACACCAGGTGACCGATCATGCCCCTCTCTCCCGGGAAGAGGATGACGGCTTCGACGCCGTCGCCGAGCAGCTCGCCCAGATGCCGTTCACGCCCGGAAATCGGGTGCGGCTGCTGGTGGACGGGGAGGCGACCTTCGACGCCATCTTTGCCGCGATCGAAGGGGCCAGTGAGTATCTGCTGCTGCAGTTCTACATCATTCGCGACGACCGGCTCGGCCGTCGCCTGCAGCGGTTGCTGATGGAGAAGGCGCGGGGCGGGGTGAGGGTCCGCCTGCTCTACGACGCCATCGGCTCCTTCGCCCTCCCCGGCGGCTACGTGGAGGCGCTGCGGATGGAGGGCGTGGAGGTGCACCCCTTCGGCAGCGCCACCAGTTCCCGCAGCCGCCTGCGGCTCAATTTTCGCAACCACCGCAAGATCGTGGTGGTGGACGGGCGCCTCGCCTTCCTCGGGGGGCACAACGTGGGGGACGAGTATCTGGGGCGCGACCCCCGCTTCGGTCGCTGGCGGGATACCCATCTGGAACTGAGCGGGCCGGCGGTGCACGGCGTACAGCTCGCCTTTCTGGAGGACTGGCACTGGGTGACCGGCGCCAGGCTCGAACTCAATCTGGCGGCGGAGTGCGCGGTGACGGACGGCGCGCGCACCCTCATCCTGCCCAGCGGGCCTGCCGATGAGCGGGAGAGCTGTACCCTCTTCTTCGTCGGTGCGATCGAGCGGGCACGGCGGCGGGTGTGGATCGTCAGTCCCTACTTCGTGCCCGACGAGGTGGTGATGACAGCGCTCGCCCTGGCGGTGCTGCGGGGTGTCGACGTCCGGGTGATGCTGCCGGAGAAGGCGGATCACCTGCTGGTCTACCTCTCCTCTTACACCTACCTGGCGGAGGCGGAGGAGACGGGAGTACGCTTTTTCCGCTACAGTGACGGCTTTCTGCATCAGAAGGTGATGCTGGTGGATGACGATCTGGCGACGGTGGGAACGGTGAATTTCGACAATCGCTCGTTTCACATCAATTTCGAGATCACGGCGGTGGTGCGTGACCGTGCCTTCGCGGCGGAGGTGGAGCGGATGCTGGAGATCGACTTCGCCCGCTGCCGGGAGGTGAGTCGCGGGGAGTACCTGCGCAGGCCGCTTCCCTACCGGGCCGCCGCCCGCCTCGCCCGTCTCCTCTCCCCCATCCAGTGAGAGATCCGATGCTTTCCGTTTCCATTGACGCACGCGAGGGGGGGGAATGGAACTGACCCCGTGGCTCGCTCTCACCATCGGCCTGTTCAGCTCCCTCCACTGCCTTGGCATGTGCGGGTCGATCATCTCCGCCCTCTCCTTCAGTCTGCCCCCCGAGGTACGGGAACGTCGCTGGCGGCTGCGGGGGTTTCTGGTCGCCTACAACCTCGGACGCATCTCCAGTTACGCGGCGGCGGGCGCCCTGGCGGGAGGGTTCGGCAGCGCGGTGGCGGAGGGGATCACCCTGGAGAATGGCCACCTCATCCTGCGGGTCCTGGGGGCCCTGATGCTGATGGGGATCGGTCTCTATCTCGGTGGATGGTTTCCCCGCTTCGCCCTCCTCGAGCGGATCGGTGTGCCGCTCTGGCGGCGCCTCGAACCCTTCGGGCGGCGACTCGTGCCGGTCACCTCCCTGCCCCGGGCGCTGCTCTTCGGCGTGGTGTGGGGGTGGCTGCCGTGCGGGCTGGTCTACTCGACCCTGCTGTGGGCCTCCACCCTCGGCTCCGTGGCCCAGGGGGCGCTGAGCATGGCGGCGTTCGGGGCGGGAACCTTCCCCGCGGTGCTGGCGGCGGGGGCGATGATGCACTGGTTCCAGCGTCTGGCCAGCCATCCGGTAGCGCGGCGTCTGGTGGGAGGGATCCTGCTGGCGGTGGCGTTGGGGACGCTGCTGTTCGGCGCGCCCCTCGAGCGGGAGGAGAGCGGCGGTGGAGGGAGAGGGCATCAGCATCACCTGCATCTGCCCGGCGGGGCGGCGGAGGGGAGTGGGTGAAATGACCCTTGATCCAGGTCATTTCACCTGATGCCCATTTTGCGCCATAATCCCCTACCATGAGCGAGAGAATGGCAGAAGGTTTCAATCCGGGAGCGCTGCTGGGCGAGGCGCCGGAGTTCCAGGCGGTGGTGCGCTCTGCCCGGCTGGTGGCGGCCACCGACGTCACCGTTCTCATCCAGGGGGAGAGCGGCACGGGCAAGGAGCTGCTGGCCCGGGCCATCCATCTCTGGAGCCGGCGGGCAAAGGGCTCGCTGGTGGCGGTCAACTGCGCCGCCCTTCCCGAATCCCTCGCCGAGTCCGCCCTGTTCGGCCACCGTCGTGGCGCATTCACCGGCGCCACCTCCGATCACGAGGGCTACGTGGCCGCCGCCGACGGCGGGACGCTGCTGCTGGACGAGGTGGGCGAACTGCCACTGCCGCTTCAGGCCAAGCTGTTGCGTTTCCTCGAGTCGGGCGAGTGCCAGCCGGTGGGGGCGAGCCGTCCCCGCCAGCGGGACGTGCGTATCGTGGCGGCCACCAATCGCGATCTCTCCGTGGAGGTGAAGGCGGGGCGTCTGCGCGAGGATCTCTACTATCGGCTCCACGTGGTGCCCCTGGAACTTCCCCCCCTGCGGGTCCGCACCGGTGATCTCCCCCTGTTGCTCGAGCGCTTCACCGCGGAGCTGGCGGAGGGGTATCGGCTGCAGCCACCCCGTTTCAGCAGCGAGGCGCTGAAGATTCTCGAGGCCTATCCCTGGCCCGGAAACGTTCGTGAACTGCGCAATTTCTGCGAGCGGATGGTGGTGCTGTTCGCCGGTCGGGAGGTGGAGGGGAGCAACCTGCCGCCGGAGATTCGCGCAGCGGGTGGCGGCGCATCGCTTCCGGGAGGGTTCCGCCTGCCCGACGAAGGGGTCCGTCTCGACGAGCTGGAGGCGGCGCTGATCCGGCAGGCCCTGGAGAAGACCGGTGGCAACCGCTCGCGGGCGGCACGCCTGCTGGGGCTGACCCGCGACACCCTCCTCTACCGCATCAAGAAGTACGCCATCTGATCCCGGCACTTGCTCGGCCCCCCCCCATTTCTCAAATCGGTGCCGGCGGCTGTATAATCGCCGGTTCCCTGCCCAACCCAAGCGTGTGAGAACCCCATGAGCGAAAATGATCTCGACAGCCCCGGTCTCTGGGACGACCCCCTCTTCGAGCGTTTCCAGACCCCCGTCAACAGCCCGGTGGCGCCCCATCAGCTCACCCTGGACGACGAGATCCAGTTCCGCTGTCACAAGGGGATCGCCTGCTTCAATGCCTGTTGCAGCAACATCGACATCACTCTCACGCCTTGGGACATCCGCTGCATGGCCCGGAGGCTCGATCTCAAGACCTGGCAGGTGATGCTCAAGTACACCATGCCCTTCGAGATGGACGCCCACGGCCTGCCGGGGGTCAAGCTGCGACCGGTGGAGAAGGGAACCGCCTGTCAGTTCATGGTGGAGGAGGGGTGCTCCATCTACGAGGACCGCCCCACCGCCTGCCGATACTACGCCCTCGGTATCATGGAGCTGCGCCGCAAGGACAGCAGCACCCTGGAGGATGTCTACTTCATGGTGAAAGAGGAGCACTGTCTCGGCCATCAGGAGGAGCGGCGTCTGACGGTGCGCGAGTACCGCCAGGAGCAGGGGGTGGAGGTGTACGACGACCTCAACCGTGGCTGGATGGACCTGGTGGTGAAGAAGAAATCGGCCGGCCCCGCCGTGGGCGCCCCTTCCGAGCGCAGCCTGCAGCTCTTCTCCATGCTCTACGATCTGGATGCCTTCCGTCTCTTCACCCAGAGCGAGGGGTTCAACCGGCTGTTCGACATCGATCCGCAGACGCGCAAGGCGATCGACGAGGACGACGCCGAACTGTTGCGCTTCGGTGTCCGCTTCCTGCGCCAGACCCTGTTCGGCGAAAAGAGCATCCCCATGCGCGAGGAGGCGGTACGGGAGCGCTACGAGCGGCGCAAGGAGGTGATCGAACAGAAGGCCCGGGAGCTGGCCGAGAAGTATGAGCTGCGCGATCCCCAGGAGGAGGGGGAGGCGTGAGCGGGGCCATCCCGCACGGGCGGGAGGCCGATCACCGCTACTCGCGGTCGTAGCGCATCCGTGTGCCGTGGATCAGTGACAGGGTGATCTCGTCGGCACTGAGTTGCGGGGGGAAGTAGGTGCCGGAGATCTTGGCGGCATGGATGCTGGCCCCCTCGAGGTTTGCGGTGGTGAAGTCGATGCCGCGCAGATCCGCCTGGCGGAAATAGGCATCCCGGAGATCGAGGTTGGAGGCCTCCATCCCGCGCAGATCCACGTGGCGGAAGTCGGCCCCACGCAGGTCGCACTTCACGCCCATCCGCCGTTTCTCGTTGAAGGTCTCGATATTGCCATCCCGCAGCAGCATGTAGAGCGGGTCGTCCCGTTTCTGTACCGGTTTTCCCATCGCGGTCTCCTCTGCTTCCTTTCCCCTCTCGAGGGGTGGCTCGTTTCGAATGCCGTTAGCAGGCTGTTGAAAAACCCCGTTTTTCGGCAGCCTGTGGTGCGGTGCATGGATGCAGCGCCGTTTTCAATGACGAAAGATCATTGAAAACGTGAGGAAGCCGGAAATCGCATTTTCGGCTTCCGGCGTTGAAAAAGGCCAGGACGGCCTTTTTCAACATCCTGTTAGTCGAGCACGTTGCTCATGGACTGCAGGTTGTGGGCCTGCCGCAGCTCCTGCTCCGGGAGTTCCAGCGGCTGGAACAGGAACTGGGAGAAGGAGCGGCTGGTCTCCCGCAGCTCGGTGAGGCGCACATACTGCAGGGTATCACCGAGGTTGACCAGAAGCCGACTCCCCACGTCGTAGATGGCGGCGGGGGTGATGAGGCTGCCCTTCTTATTGAGTGAGTCACCGGCCGACTGCAGCAGGGCCCGTTGATAGCTTCCCCCCTTGCCGGTTCCCTCCACTCCCCTGACCGCCACCGGTTCCACCAGGGTGGCGAGCAGCAGTATTCCCATCTCCAGGGAGTTGTCGGGGTGCACCCGCAGCCAGCGGATCGCCCCCACCACCCAACCGTCTCCCTCCTCCTTCTGATCGGGGCGATAGGCCACCAGCTCCCCCACCCGCACGGCCATTCCCTGCCGGGGCGGTGTGTGCAGGCAGAGGCCACAGCAGCTCACGTTCTTGCGACTCCACGAAAGGAGTTGCTGCATGAGGTCGCTCTGGCGGGTCACGGCCAGGGGTGGCTTGTGCTTCTTCTTCGCCTTGTGGAGGTAGACCCGCTCCCAGATGTCGGTGATCTCTTCCTTGTTGGCGAAGGGGTCCTGACCGCTGGGTTCGGTGGTGTAGTTGAGGGAGGCCTCGGCCTGTTCCACCCGCCAAGGCTCGAAATCCATGGGGACCAGCTCCCATGAGTCGGAGGTCCGTTCCCCGCCGCCGGAGAGGATCCGGATCTCGCTCTGGTCCGGCTCGAACTGCGCCTCGTCGCTGATGTGGTAGTGACAGGACATGAGGCCGATGGTCATCGCCACCGAGCCGAGGGCGGCGGTGCGGGGATGGAGGCGATCCTCGTTGCGTCCCCAGGCGCTGCGAAGCCGGCCGAGCATGTTGCGCTGGAGGCGGATGGTGAGGGGGCTGGCTCCCGCCCTGGCGGCGGCATTGGGTGCGTTCAGCTCCTCCAGCTTGCGATCCAGGGCGCGGAGCAGGGGAAGCACCTGAATCATTCTCGGCTCCGGGGCGTCCACCAGGGTGTCGCGGCGGTGGAAGAGGGGCGGGGCGTCGGCCCGCAGGTCGACGATGAATGCGCCGGGAGAGAGGCCATCCTCCGGCAGGGGAGTCAGGCGGCACCCCTCCTGCCACTGTCTGAGCCACTTCCAGACGATGTTCGCCTCCCCCTGCATCAGGTGGGGGGGATTCGCCATGGCGAGAAGGAGGATGCGCCGGTAGAGGGCCGCCGGGGTCATCTCCTCGCCGCCGGTGAGGGAGAAGGTGCGTTCCAGGGCCGAGGGGTGGGGTTCCAGGTGGAGGTAGATCTGATGGATCACCCCCCACAGGCCGGGCGGCTCGTCACGGTAGACCAGGTAGCTCTCCAGCAGCAGGCGGGAGAGGGCTGCCATGGCGCGGAAGCCGGCTTCCACGAGGGTGCGGGAGAGGGAGCCGTTGCTGCGGCTGCGTACCCCCTCGTGGAAGACGATCCGGTAACCGCGGGCCAGTTCGTTGTTGAGCCGCAGGGCGAGCATCAGCCGCTTGAGGTTGCGTGGTGAGAGGGGCAGGCTCGCCTGGCTGTAGCGGTCGCTGAGGGCGTCGGTGAGGGAGTGGATGCTCTCTTCCAGTCCGGCCAGAAGTTCCATGCGCTGGGAGGGCTTCAACTCGGCGGTGACGATCTGCTCGATGCGCCCCAGCAGTTCGCCGGCCGCCGGCTCGGTATTGGCCAGGGGCAGGGTTCGCAGCCACTCCGCCTGTCGGGTCGGGTGGACCTCGAGACCGATCTCGCGGGGCGGGAGGAATGCCTGAGGCAGCCGCAGGCTGATCTCGCCAGGGCGGGCGCTGACAGAGGGGCTGCGGGTGTTCGGACTCGTCACGCTCTTCGGGCCACTGGGTCTACCGGGATCGTGGGGTTGCCTTGCAGGTTGTTGAAAACGCGGCTTTTCGGCAGACCCGTCTGCGGCACCGGGATGTGCCGTCATCGCCAACCGCGTCGAGCGGTCGGAGATGGAGAAGACAGAACGCCGATCTCTGGTTCCGTAGTCGACAAGGTCTGCCTCCGGACCTTTCTCGACCCTCCTGCCAGGGGCCGCTCCGGGGGGGTGCGACAGGCAACGAAAACGACGCACCGATCACTGAGTGGCCGCTTCACCTCCCCGCAGGAGTGTCGGCTTCGTTTGGTTCGGTGAATCCGTCTGCGTCCCCCACGTCCTCTCCGGCTCGGTTCCGCCTTGTTTTAGCAGGGGATGAGGGGAAAGACAAACGGTTTTCACCTCCATCCGTCAATAATCTAACGCCTGGACAAACCTTCTTGCCAGAAGCATGCCACGATTTCCGGATGGCCGGTGGTCATGGGGGGGATGGGCGGGAGGTTGCCCGGTGGGCGAGACGGTAGAGGAGGGGGATCAGCAGCAGGCTCACCAGCAGGGAGAAGGAGAGGCCGGAGATGATGGTGATCGCCAGCGGTTGGAGCAGGCCGGCCCCCTCGCCCCAGGCCATCGCC
>JALTLT010000388.1 GCA_027001815.1 Gammaproteobacteria bacterium
CCACGGCCACTCCCTCTCCGTAGAGGTGTCCGGCGGTCACTTCGGCGATCCGGTTGTGGCGGGCGGCCCACTCGATCAGTGCCGGCTCCTCGCTCCAGCGGTTGCGGCGGGCATAGACCATGGGCACTCCGTTGCAGGCCGCGCCGGTGACGTTGCCGTAACCCGGCTTGGTGACGATGGCGTCGCAGGCCCGGAGCAGATCCGGATAGGCCACGCCCGCACGCCCCATGGCGAGGATGCCCCGCTCGGGCACCTCCCGTTCACCCGGCACCAGCCACCGCACGCCGGCGGGGCGCTGCCACTCTTCCACCGGAAGGGGCGTATCGATCCCTCCGAGGTTGATCATCACCAGTCGCTCCTCTTCGCCGACCCCCATCCGGCTTCTCACTTCACCGCGCGGCAACCGACCCAGCCGAGTCACGGGTCCCACCGGACGCAACCGCTCGAATCGGGGCATGGACATGTGCGGGGTCAGGGCGATGAACCACTCGGCGCGATGGTAGGCGTCGGTGATACGCCGCAGCAGCGGCCCCAGCTCCGCCTGTCCCCGGGCGAGATCGGCGAGGATATGGGCCCAGTCGAGGGAGGAGAGGGCGACCGCCGGGATGCCGGCCCGGTGGGCCGCCTCGCAGAGGAGGTAGGAGACGTTGGCCACCACCAGATGGGGGGCGATCCGCCGCAGCCGGGCGCTCTCCGCCTCCACCCGCTCCTCCCATCGGCGGTGAAACTGCCGATAGGCCTGCAGGGTCCCCTCCACATCCACCTGGAGGGCGGAGGGGTTGACGGCACCGAAGTCGGTCCCCCCCGGATGGAGGGTGAAGGGCACGGGGATGTGCTGACGGAGGATCGGCTCGGGGGCATCGCAGGCCACGTGCAGCTCCAGCTCCGGACGGATGCGCCACACCGCCTCGAGGATCGGGCCGGTCTGGGCGATGTGGCCGAAGCCGTGGGCCGAGATGCCTGCGTAGAGCCTCAACGGACCAGCGGTTCCAGGAACTCCCGGTGGCGAAGCACGCAGTGGTAACCCGCCTCGATGGTCTCGGAGGAGCGGTCGTAGTCCATGAGAGCGATCTGGGCGAGGCGGGGTGCCAGCAGCACGTCGGGGGGGTCGCCGGCCATGCGGGAGCGGGTGATGCGGTCCTGCATGATGTTGATGGAGGCGGCCATCACCTCGAAGATGCCGGGCCCCTGGGGAGTCGGCAGCAGATTGGCGAATCCGTTGGAGAGGCGTTCGAGCAAGGTGGCCTCGACATGACGCAGCGCTCCCTCTCCCTTCTCTTCCCGTTCCGCCGTATAGCGGGCGATGTGACGGCCGACGATGTCGCCATTGAGGTTGACGGCGATCACCACCTCGGCGCCGAGGGCCCGGCAGAGCGAGACCGGCACGGGGTTGACCAGCCCCCCATCGACCATCCAGGCATCGCCCCTCCGCACCGGGGTGAAGAATCCGGGCAGGGCGATGGAGGCACGCACCGCCTCGAGCAGGGAGCCGTCCCGCAGCCACACCTCCCGGCCGGTGGCGAGATCGGTGGCGAGGGTGGCGAAGGGGCGGGAGAGCTCCTCGATCTCCACGTCGCCGATATGGTCGCGCAGAAAGTCCATGAGCCGCTTGCCCTCGATGAAGCCCCCCCCGGCCAGCAGCCGGATGTCGAGGTAGCGCAGGATTCCCTTCCAGTCGAGGGAGCGGATCCAATCCTCGAAGGCATCGAGGCGACCACTCACGTAGGCGCCCCCGACCAGCGAGCCGATGGAGGAGCCACATACCACGTCCGGAACGATGCCCAGCTCCTCCAGCCCCCGCAGCACCCCGATGTGGGCCCAGCCCCGGGCCGATCCACTGCCGAGGGCGATGCCGATGCGGGGGCGGCGATGGAGCGGACGGCGGCTCATGGCTCTTCCGCCACGCTGGCGAGCTGGCGGAGGAGGCTCTGCTGGGCCGAGAGCGGTGGCTGGTCACCCGGCTCCAGCCGGTGATAGGTGCCGTCCCCCTGCATGATCCACGCCTGGGTGTTGTCGGCGAGATAGAGGGAGAGGCCTTCGTTGAACACCCGCTCCCTGAGGGCCGGATCCTCGATCGGGAAACAGGTCTCCACGCGACGGAAGAAGTTGCGGTCCATCCAGTCGGCGCTGGCGCAGTAGAGCCGCGGGTCGCCACCGTTGTGGAAGTAGTAGACCCGGGTGTGTTCCAGGAACCGGCCGACGATGGAGCGGACACGGATGTTCTCGGAGAGGCCGGGCAGGCCGGGGCGCAGGCAGCAGGCGCCGCGGACGATGAGGTCGATCTGGACGCCGGCCCGGGAGGCCTCGTAGAGGGCCCGGATGATGCGCGGCTCCACCAGCGAGTTGACCTTGACGATGATCCGCCCCTCGCCGCCGGCGCGGGCCTTCTCCGCCTCCCCACGGATCAGCCCGAGGAGGGTCTTGTGGAGGGTGAAGGGGGCCTGCAGCACCTTCTGCATCCGCTCCACCCGACCGAGCCCGGTGAGCTGGGTGAAGAGCTTGTGCACATCTTCGCCGAATACCGGGTCGGCGGTCATGTAGCCGAAGTCGGTGTAGACCCGCGAGGTGCCCAGGTGGTAGTTGCCCGTTCCCAGGTGGACGTAGCGGCGAAGCTGCCCCTTCTCGCGGCGGACGATGAGCAGCATCTTGGCGTGGGTCTTGTGACCCACCACGCCGTACACCACGTGGGCACCGGCGTCCTGCAGGCGGGTGGCCAGCTCGATGTTGGCCTCCTCGTCGAAGCGGGCGCGCAGCTCCACCACCACCGTCACCTCCTTGCCGGCCCGGGCGGCGTCCATCAGGGCACG
>JALTLT010000389.1 GCA_027001815.1 Gammaproteobacteria bacterium
GGGAGCACACCTCGGAGGTGAACGATCTGCTGGCCGCCAAGGCGAGCGCTGCCCGTCAGGAGGTGGCCGGCACCATCACCCGCCTCGAGAGCAACCAGTTCATTCTGCTGGTGATTGCCCTGGTGGTGGTGGCTGGCGTGATGATCGGCATCAACCACTTCATCGTCGCGCCGGCGCAGAGACTGCGTGATCTGCTGCGCGACATCGCCGACGGCGAGGGTGATCTCACCCAGCGCTGCAACCTCGACGCCGGAGACGAACTGGGCGAGGCTTCCCGCTATTTCAACCGCATGATGGAGGGGCTCCAGGCCATGATGGGCGATGTGGCGGCGGTCTCCCGTTCGGTGCGGGAGGGAGTCGAACTCTCGAGCCAGCGGGTAAACGGCGTCGCCGCCAATGCCGTCCAGGTGGCGGCCCGGGTGGGGGATACCGCCACCGCCGCGGAGGAGCTCTCCGCCACCTCGGCGGAGATCGCCCGCAACGCCGAGGAGGCGGCAGGCGAGGCGGCCCGCGTGGAGGAGATGGCCACCAACGGCACCCGCAGCGTCGAACAGATGAATCGTGTCGCCAGACAGGTGGGCGAGCAGGTGGGGATCCTCAAGCAGGGGGTGGACCAGCTCGAGGAGAAGAGCCGCTGCATGCTGGAGATGGTGGACGCCATCAACGACATCGCCAACCAGACCAACCTGCTGGCCCTCAACGCCGCCATCGAGGCGGCACGGGCGGGCGAGATGGGCCGGGGCTTCGCGGTGGTCGCCGACGAGGTGCGCCAGCTCGCCATCAAGACCCAGGAGTCCACCTCACGCATCACCACTCTGATCAGCGACAACCAGCAGTCCAACGAGCAGTTGGCGCGCACCATGGAGGAGCTGGCCGCGGTGACCGGCACCATGCTGGAAGGGGTGGAATCGGCGGCCGCCACCATCCGGGGGATGCACGGTGGTGTGGAGTCGATGAACGGCCGGGTGAGCCAGATCGCCGCCGCCGCCGCCCAGCAGGCAGCGGTCACCCAGGAGGTCTCCCACAACATCGAGAGCGTCTCCGCCGCGGAGCAGGAGAACGCCGACGGTACCCAGGAGGTGGTCGCCCAGCTCGCCCAGCTCGACGAGATGTCGGAGCGACTCTCGGCACTGGTGGCACGCTTCCGCTTCTGAACCTCCCTTTTCGAGACTCCGGGAGGGGGCGAGCGGGCCACTTTTCGGGCCCGTGTGCGAGGAGGCCGGAAACCGCGTTTTCGGCCTCCGGCATCGGATAGGGCCAGGACGGTCTTTTTCCTCCCGTCGAAGATCCCTCCCCATACCCCCTGGCAACTCGCGTCACAGTCCCTTTTCCGGGCCCCGGGCGCCGGCCGGAGAGCGATGCGGCTGTGGTCCCGCTCCCTGCCATCCAGTATCATTACGCATCTGGCGGCCTGCCCCGGGGTACTCCCGGCAGGTGCCTGGATTCCGGTTCCGGAGCCCTGCGCGAACGGTTCGTGGGGCACCGGCTGCCGGCCGGATCCCCGGGGTCCTGCGGAGCGGGTGGTTCTTCCCGCTCCGCACCGCGGCTCTTCCGGCCGCCGCCCGTACCGGTGCTGAAAACGGCTCTCTGACCCGGCAAGGGGAACATGCATGCTCATTCTTCGCGGCGGTCCCGCACTCTCCACCTTCCGTCTTCGCAAACAGCTCGAGGCCGTACAGGCGATCTCTCCGGAGGTTTGCCATCTCTATGCCGAGTACATCCATTTCATCGACCTGGAACAGGCCCTCTCGGATGACCAGCAGGCGGTCCTGGAGCGGTTGCTCACCTACGGGCCGCGACGGGAGGAGGAGGAGCCGCGGGGCACCCTGCAACTGGTGGTGCCGCGACCCGGTACCATCTCCCCCTGGTCCAGCAAGGCCACCGACATCGCCCACAACTGCGGTCTCGTCTCGATCCTCCGTCTCGAACGGGGGGTGGCCTGGTATCTGGCCGGGCACGAGGGGGCGGCCGTCGGCGAGGAGGTGACGGCGAGGGTCCGCGGCCTGCTCCACGACCGCATGACCGAGGTGGTGATGCCGGCCCTCGAGGAGGCGGAGGCGCTCTTCCGCCACAGCGAACCACGCCCCCTGCGCCACGTGGATCTGCTGGCCGGTGGCCGGGCTGCGCTCGAGAAGGCCAACCGGGAGTGGGGTCTGGCGCTGGCCGACGACGAGATCGACTATCTGGTGGAGAACTTCACGGCCATGGGGCGAAACCCCACGGACGTGGAGCTGATGATGTTCGCCCAGGCCAACTCGGAACACTGTCGCCACAAGATCTTCAATGCGGACTGGATCATCGACGGCCGGCCACGGGAGCGTTCCCTCTTCTCCATGATCCGCAACACCTGGCACTGCCATTCGGAGGGGATCCTCTCCGCCTACAAGGACAACTCCGCGGTGATCGAGGGATGGAAGGGGGAGCTCTTCGCCCCCGAGGGAGAGAAGGGGGTCTGGAGCTACCACCGCGAGCCCCTCGACATCCTCATGAAGGTGGAGACCCACAACCACCCCACCGCCATCTCGCCCTTTCCCGGTGCCGCCACCGGCTCCGGTGGCGAGATCCGCGACGAGGGGGCCACCGGGCGGGGCGGCAAGCCCAAGGCGGGGTTGTGCGGCTTCTCCGTCTCCAACCTGCGCCTGCCGGGGGCGCTCCGTCCCTGGGAGGGGGATTTCGGCCGGCCGAAGCGGATCGCCTCGGCGCTGGAGATCATGCTGGAGGGACCGATCGGTGCCGCGGCCTTCAACAACGAGTTCGGCCGGCCCAACATCGCCGGCTACTTCCGCACCTTCGAGGAGCGGGTCA
>JALTLT010000390.1 GCA_027001815.1 Gammaproteobacteria bacterium
CGGTCGGGCAGGGATACGGCCGAATTCCCCCCACTGTCCGCCAGCAGGCGACGCGTTGGTGATGCCCGCGCGCGGCCGCGGAATGCCCGAGAGAGGCAAGGTGCGGCCGTGGAGATGGCACTCGTACGGTTAATTGAAGTTCCTCAGGAGATTTGCAGTCGTGATCACGATCGTATCCGGTTTGCCCCGTTCCGGCACCTCGATGATGATGAAGATGATCGAGGCGGGAGGCATCGAGCCGTTGGTGGACAATATCCGAAAGGCCGACGAGGACAACCCCAAGGGCTACTACGAGTTCGAGCGAGTCAAGAAGATCGACACCGATGCCTCGTGGCTGGACGAGGCGGAGGGGAGGGTGGTCAAGATGGTCTCCATGCTGCTCAAGAAGCTGCCGGCGGATCGCAGATACAAGGTGGTCTTCATGAAGCGGATTCTCGATGAGACACTCGCCTCCCAGAAAGTGATGCTGCAGCGGCTTGGCCAGCCGACGGACGACGTCGGTGACGCCGAGATGCGTGCACTGTTCGAGAAGCACCTCGCCGAGATCCAGGAGTGGCTCGCCCGCCAGGAGAATATCGATGTTCTCTATGTCCAGTACAACGAGATCATGTCCGATCCTGTCGCCGGGGCGGCCGCAGTGAATCGTTTTCTTGGTGGTGGCCTCGATGAGAACGCGATGGCCTCGGTGGTCGACCCCACCCTCTATCGTAACCGCGCCGTCTGACCTCCCATGTCCCGGGTCGCTTCTCTGGCGCGCCGCGCCGCGCTCCGCTGGGCGGCGTGGCGCGGGGGGGCAGGGGGAGAGGCCCCTTCCGTGCAGGGGGCGATCCTCACCTACCACAGCATCTCCCCGGAACCCTCTTCAGTGGCCATCCACCCGGAGCTGTTCCGTAGCCAGATGGAGCGCCTCGCCCGCTCCTCGTGGAAGGTGCTCACCGTGAGGGAACTGGTGGAGAGGCGGGGTGAGGAAATCCCGAAGATGGCCGTTACCTTCGATGACGGCTTTGCCGATTTTCATCGGTACGCCCTGCCGATACTCCAGGAGTTGGGTCTGACGGCTACGGTCTACGTGGTGGCAGGGCGCGTCGGCGGCTGCTCGGACTGGGAGAAACGTGCCTCGGTCTCCCACGCTCCGCTGATGGGGTGGTCGGAGCTGGAGGCATGCATGGAGGCGGGGGTGGAGATCGGTGCGCACACCCTCGATCATCCGCGACTCACCCGGCTCGTGCCCGCCGAGATCGAGCATCAGCTCGGAGAGGGACGCCGTCTTCTCTCCGAGCGTCTCGGGCAGGAGACCGTCAGTTTCTGCTACCCCTACGGCGATTGGGATCCACAGGTGGCCGAGCTGGTCTCGAGGGCGGGTTATCGCTCTGCCGTAACCTGCGACTATCGTTATCTGCGGAGAGAGGATGGAGTGTTTCTCCTGCCGCGCCTCGGCATCAACCGCGTGACGGCCACCGATCACGTGGCCCAGAGACTCTACATCGATACCATCCTCGCCGGGGGTGCGGAGCGCTACCAGACGATGAAGAGGGCTCGGCATTCCCCTGTGTCAGGGAAGGAAAAGGCATGAATCAGAAAAGCGAATCGGATCGGGTGCTTGGTCGTCGGTGCCGTCTCTGCGGCTGCACCCGTCCTCTCAGACTCTATCCCCTGGAGGATTTCTCGGTCGTGCGCTGCCCCGAGTGCGGCCTGGTTTTCCTGGAGATCGATCTGGGTGCAGAGAAGATCAAGGAGATGTACAGCGGCGACTATTACGAGAACCGGGCCGACTACTTTTTCGACAACCCGGTGCTCAACAAGGGACGGGACGAGGAGGACACCTCCATCCGCAACTTTCGTCATGGTCTGGAGCTGGTCAAAGTGCACCATCCGGATGCAGGTAACCGCCTCCTGGACGTGGGCTGTGCGGTGGGTGTCTTCATGACCCTCGCTCGTGACGAGGGCTGGGAGGTCTCCGGGGTGGATATCTCCGATTTCGCCGCCGGCTATTGTCGCGAGAAGCTCGGACTCGATGCCCATGCTGCGGGCAATCTCGCCGAGGCCGGTTTCGAGCCGGAGAGCTTCGATGTGATCACCCTCTGGGACGTCCTGGAGCATTTCGAGGATCCGCTGTCGCAGTTGCGCGAGGTGAACCGTCTTCTCAAACCGGGCGGCGTGATGCTGGTGGATACCCCCAATCAGGGGAGCCTGATCCGCTCCGTCGCCCATTTCCTCTATCGTATCAGCGGTGGCCTGGTGGATCTGCCGGTGCGCAAGCTCTACCACCAGTTCCACCTCTACTACTTCGATACGGCCACCCTCGGGCGGTTGCTGGAAGAGGCCGGTTTCCAACTGGTCCACCTGGAGGGCCGACCGATCCCCGACGAGAAGGGGCGTGCCGGTTTCCTCGGCCGCCTTGCGGTGAAGGCGATCTCGATCCCCGAACGGCTGTTGCATCGCGAGTTCGAACTTCTGGCGGTGGCGCGCAAGCCCGTCGCCCAGACGAAACCCTGAACAAGAACCGGGAACGACCATGGACCTTTCGATCGGAATACTCACCTGGAATTCACGCGGCATGCTCAAGGATCTGCTCGACTCCCTGGTAGAGGGAGCTGCTGGTACCGAGCATGAGATCATCGTTGTGGACAACGACTCCAGCGACGGTGCTGCGGAGATGGTGGAGAAGGAATATCCCCATGTAAAGCTGGTTCGCAATGCCGAAAACCGTGGTGTCGCCCCCGCCCGAAACCAGATCGGAGAACTGGCCCGCGGGCGTTACGTGGTCTTCCTCGACGTCGATACGCTGGTCAAGCCAGGTGCCATGAAGACACTGATGGAAGAGATGGATCGACATCCCGAAGTGGCCATTGGCGGCCCGCGCCTGGAGTACCGGGATGGCAGCCTGCAGCTCTCCTGCCGGCCCTTCCCGGGGATCATGAATATCGTTGTCGAAGGTACTTTCCTGCGTGACTACTTCCCCAACAGCCGCCTGGTCACCGACTACACCATGGAGAAATGGGACCATGCCGAGATCCGGGAGGTGGACTGGATGTACGGCGCCTGTTTCATCGTCCGCAAGGAGGCCTGGGATCGTCTCAAGGGGTTCGACGAGGGGTTCTTCTACCTCTACGAGGATGTGGATCTCTGTCTGCGCGCCAAGCGCGAGGGGATGAAGGTGCTCTACATCCCCACCGCCACCGTAACCCATTTCCTGGAACGGGAGCGACGTTCCGTGTTCCACAGCAAGATCAGCAACCATATCCGGAGCATCCTCCGATACCTCTACAAGAAATGGACCTACCGGCCTGGTACCGCGCCGGCAGTGTGACAGGCGGAAGGAGCGGGAAGATGGCAGAAAAAGGCAAGGTAGTGGTGATTGGTCTGGATGGCGCCTCCTTCAATGTGATTGATCCCATGATCCAGTCGGGGGAGCTGCCCAACCTGGCAAGACTGATGGAGGAGGGCGCCAGGGGGGAGCTGCGTTCCACTTTTCCGCCCATTACACACGCCGCCTGGTCCAGCTTCTCCACCGGCAAGAATCCCGGGCGTCACGGTGTGATGGACTTCATCGAACCGCCTTACTGGAACGACGAACGGCAATCCTTCCAGTTTACGAATTTCAGTTCCATCAAGACCCCTACCTTCTGGCAGACCCTGCGCGGCAGCGGGGTCAGGGTGGGCATCGTCAACCTCCCGATGACATTTCCACCCCAGGAGCTGGATGGCTTCCTCGTCGGAGGGATCGACACGCCAAGCGAGAACTCCCGTTTCACCTGGCCTGACGATCTGATCGAGAAGCTGCGTGAAGCAGGCATCCACTATCGTCCCGACTACGTGGAGATTCTCAAGTACGAAGGGGGCGAGGCGCGCATGCGTGCCAAGCAGGAGGTGATCGACGACTACTTCCACATCGAGGAGGAGCGGCGAAAGACGATCCTCCATCTAATGGAGAATGAGCCCTGGGATCTGTTGGTGGTTGTGATCGGCATTACCGACCGTATCGCCCATCACTTCTGGGAAGACCACGAAGCGGGACTGCGTGGCGAGCACAACCGGTTCGAAGAGGTGGTGAGGGACAGTTACAGGCTCGCCGATCGCGTCGTCGGTGACATGCTGGAGAGGCTCGACGACGAGATCCCGGTGATGGTCATGTCGGACCATGGGTTCGGTACCTTCGATGGGCTCTTCTTCGTCAATAACTGGTTGCGGAAGGAGGGCTTCCTCGCGCTCCGCCCAACCCGGATCTCCAATCTGAAGGAGACCTGGCGCTGGTTACGGGTGAAGAAGTCGCTGCGCCAGATGCTCCGCTTTCTGCGACTCGGCCCGCTCGCCCGCCTGCTGCCCACCGCGTTGGCCGATCGGCAATGGAATCTCACGATTCCGTTCCCGGTGGTTTCACCCGCGCGGGTCGACTGGACGAGGACACGCGCCTACAGCGGGGCGTTCGGCATCTACGTCAATCTGGAGGGGCGGACCGAGAGGGGCAGCGTGCCGCAGGAAGAGTACGAACAGGTGCGGGAGGCGGTGATGGAGCGGCTGCGTGCCCTGCGTGACCCCGATAGCGGTGAGCCGCTGGTGGAGAGGGTGTGGAAAAAGGAAGAGGTGCTCGACGGCGAATTTCTCGATCAGGCGCCTGACATCTATTTCGAGACTCGTCAAGGGCGTATTCTCCCTACCAGTACCTGGCTGTTCCGGCGCAGCTTGAAACGCAAGGTGCTCGGTAACCACAAGATGGAAGGAATCTTCCTGCTCCGTGCTCCCCAGGTCAAGAAGGGTGCGCGGGTCGTCGGGGCGAAGATTGAGGATTGCATGAGTAACGTCTTCTATCTGATGGGGAGAGAGATTCCGGAAGACTACGACGGCCGGGTACTGGAGGAGATCTACGACTCCGCGTTCCTCGAGGCCCATCCGCCTCGCAAGGGACCACCCACCGGTGGTGTCGGCGAAGAGGGTGGAGAGAAGAAAGAGTACTCGAGCGAGGACGAAGAGCTGATCCGCTCGCGTCTTCGCAGTCTCGGTTATATCGACTGACTCTCCGTCATGGCTGACTCTGCCCTCAGGGTTCTACATCTTTTCAGCGGCCGGGAGGGGGGTGGAATCAGTCAGGCGATGATTCCTCTACTGCAACGGCTGCCGGAACGGGGCGTCGAGACACCGGTAGCACTTCTTCAGGCCGGTCCTCTGCATGAGCGGCTGGTTTCGGCGGGCATCGTACCCCACGTCATCGGTCGTCGTTTTCCGGGCGATCTGCGAACTGTCAGACGCATCGTACGGCTGGCGAATCGACTCGGTTGTGATTGGATCCATACTCATGGCATCAGCAGCAATTTCTACGGCCGTCTCGCCGTTCTGTTGCCGGGCTGTCCTCCAGTGATCACGACTGTTCATGCATTTACCATCGACGAATTGCGGGGTGCTGTGGGATGGAAGGCCGGGTTCATGCACAGGATCGACTTTTCCATGCATCGTCTCGCTCGGCTGCTCATCACACCGTCCGGAGCGCTTCGGAACGCGCTGATAGCTCGTGGTATCCCGCCTGACAAGGTTGTCACCATACCGCATGGAATCGATCCTGCCGCTTGCGAGGTTTCAGGGGAGGAAGTTCAGGCATTGAGGAGAGATCTGCAGCTCGAACCGGACCAGCCCCTGGTTGGCATCGTCGGCCGCCTGACGGCGGTGAAGAATCATGAGCTCTTTTTCCAGGTTGCAGAACGTCTTGCCCGGGAATGGCCGAAAGCACGGTTTCTGGTGATCGGCAGTGGTTCCCTCGAGGGGGCCCTGAAGGAGAGGGTACGGGAACTGGGGATCGGGGAACGTGTGATATTCACCGGCTGGGTTTCACCTGTGATGCCGTGGATTCGCCTTCTGGACGTGATGGTCATGACCTCCCACAGCGAAGGTTTCGGCCTTGCAGTGATCGAGGCCATGGCCTGTGGTGTACCTGTTGTCTCCGTACGGGTTGCCGAGATTCCAACGATTCTCGGTGATGAATCCCTTGTCGTGGATTCAGGAGACCGGGAAGAGCTGGCGGAGCGTATCGGCGGATTGCTCGCCGACGTCGGTCGGCGACGCGAAGTGGGCGAACGGCTGAAACGTCGCGTCGAGGAGAATTACCGGTTTGAAGCGGTTCTCTCCGGCCACTTGGCAGTCTATGGTCGAAGGGGATGTGGCGAGGAGGCGGAATGAAGAAGAAAGCCGAGATCCGCGCTTGCCGAAAGGAAGACATGAATGGACTTCTCGAGGCAGCCAACAAGGTGTTCGGTGATGTCCTGACCCCGGACTACTGGCGATGGAAATATCATGACAATCCGGTTTCCGGTTACGAGATTTCGGCATTGGCGGAGTCCGAAGGAGAAATCGTGGCATTCATAGGTGCTCATCTCCGACGCTTCGATGTGCAGGGGCAGCCGATGATCGGTACCCGTGAAGACGATCTGTTTGTTGCCGAAGAGTGGCGTAAGTCCCGATTGTATCTGCAGGTTTTCAAGAAACGCCTCGAGTTGCAGAAGGCCAGGGGGATCGAGTTCAGCTTCGGATGTGCCAATCCCATCATTTCCAAGGTGGCTCTCAAGCTGTTCAACATCCGACGGGTTACCTCCATTACGCGTGTCGTCCTGCCGGTGGGGCTGAGTCCCTATCTCGCTCGTTTCCTGCCCTCACCAGTGGCGCGGTTGCTGGCCTGGCCGATGGACCGGTTTCTGGTCTGGCGAGCGACGAAGGGGAGTCGTCTGCCTTCAGGGATGAAGTTGGAGAAGCTGGATCGTTTCGATGAACGGTTCGACCGATTGTGGGAACGGTTGCGGGGCGACTATCCGATCATTGGTGTCCGTGATGCGGATTATCTCAATTGGCGTTTCGTGGCCAATCCCGCCATCCGTTACGAGCGATTGGCGGTCGTAGACGACAAGGGAGAGATACGTGGTTATCTAGTGGCGGGATTCAGGAGGGAGAAGATCGGCATGGGCCAGATCGCCGACCTGGTGGTGCCACGGAACGAGGATCCCCGTGTCGCTCGAAGCCTCATAGCCGAATCGGTACGCCTCTTCTCACGTTGCGGTATGCGCGGTATCGCTTGCTGGATGCTTCCGCATACTCATCTCTTTCAGATTCTGAGCGCCATGGGGTTTACTCCCAGGGGCGAGGGACGGATCGATCTTGCCTTCCGTAACACCGATCTCGAAAATGAAGCGATTCCCCTCGACTTTGCGCTAGACTCGGAGAACTGGTTCTTTACATTCTGTGACTCCGATACGGCCTGAATTCCGTGAAGATTGCGTACTTGACCAACTTCTACAACCGTCGCAGCGGTATCGCGCGTTGTGTGGTGGAACTGGCCGAGCGCCTCTCCCCCGGTCATCAGGTCCACGTTTTCGCCGCTGACTGGGAAGATCAGGGGCGGAGCGACATCCACTTCCACCGTATCCCCACCCTGGCCGGGGTCAATAGCTGGTCGGTGCGTAACCTGAGCATATTCCTGAGAGGTGGCCGGCTGCTTCGGCGTGTCCATCGGCGGGAGAAATTCGATATCATCCATTTCCATACGCCGACCCTGGCACGGTGTGATGTGATGACCTGTCATGGTCTGCCCAGCGCCGGGATTCACTTTCTCGAAAACCTCGACCCCCGGTTTCGTGGGGAGGTGCCTGCACGTCGCATCCTCCGTTACAAGATCGCACGGCCATTGCTCGAGTACAACTACAGGCCCGGCCGACACCGCGTGGTGGTGGGAGTCTCGGAGCGGATCCGGGAAGAGCTGCAACGGTTCTGCGGCCTAGATGGGGAAAGCATCGAGGTGATACCCAATGGTGTGGATCTCGAGCAGTTCAACCCGGATACCCATCGCTCGCAGCGACCTTCGATCCGCGAGCGTTATGGTGTGGCGCGGGACGAGATGCTGGTGATCTTCGTCAGTCACTATTTCAAGCGGAAGGGGCTCCCATTTCTCCTCGAGGCGATGGCGAAGGTGGAGGACCCTGGTGTCAAGCTGCTGGTTGTCGGTGACGATCGCAGGGACGGTCCCGCCATGAGGGCCCAGGCTGAGGCGCTCGGCATCGCTTCCCGCGTGATTTTCGCTGGGGAAGTGGCAGAGGGTCTCGGTGCCGTATATACAGCTGCGGATCTATTCGCGTTCCCCTCCTTCTATGAATCCTATGGTCTGGTGACCCTCGAGGCGATGGCATGTGGTCTGCCCGTGGTGGTGAGTGATACAGGAGTCGCCGGTGAGCTGGTGGATGGGGGGCGGAACGGTTTTCTGGTGGAGAACTGTGCAGATTCCGATACCATCGCGCAGCATATCGTCGCGCTGCGTGCCGATCCAGTGCTGCGGCAGGAAATGGGGAAGCGGGCTGCTACGTTCGCCCGCCGTTTCACCTGGGAGCACAACGTCGAGCAGTATCTCTCCCTCTATCGTCGGCTGCTGGCGGAAAGGGAGAGGGCATAGTGCCGTGACTGGAGGAGAAGAGGGGAGGGCCGTCCTCTAGACGGTTTCCCGAAAGGCCATGATCATCTGCCACCGTTACCGTTTCATCTTCATCAAGACCCGCAAGACCGCGGGAACCAGCATCGAGATCGCCCTTTCGCGTTTCTGTGGAGAGAACGATGTCATTACCCCTATTCTGGAGGAGGATGAGCGACTCCGTCAGAGGTTGGGTTATCCAGGGCCGCGCAACTATCGGCTCTCCCTCGCCGAAATGGCCAGGCTCGCTGGCTGGAAGGAGTGGGCGCGGTTTCTCCTTACCGGCCGCCGAAAGATGTACTGGAATCACATGCCGGCGGGTGCCGTTCGTCACATGGTGGGTGAAGAGATCTGGAACGACTACTTCACTTTCTGTTTCGAGCGTAACCCTTGGGACAAGGTGATCTCCTATTACTGGTGGCGAAAGGCCAACGGTGACGATCTGCCCGATCTCTCCGAGTTCATCCTCCAGGGTGGGGGAAGAAAGGTCTCCGACTACGACCGTTACACGGAAAACGGCGCACTCCTGGTTGATCGCGTCTGCCGTTTCGAGAACCTGGCGAGTGACCTGGAGGAGATCGGCACCCTCCTGAATCTTCCAGAAGCCCTCGAACTTCCTCACACCAAGAGCGGTACACGGAAAGACCGGCGCAACTATCGAGAGTTGCTCGGCGAGCCGGAGCGCGACCGTATCGCCGCCGATTTCGCCCGTGAGATTGCCCTACTGGACTACACCTTCTGACCTTTCCACCCCGATAATCAAGGACACCCATAAACTAGTTAAGCCACGAGTTTGAGACACCCATTCTCTGGCGATTGATGGGTGTCCTGAACAGACTTCACAGGGTGAAATCGAGCCATCGGGATGGGATCCCGATTTCCGGGCGGTTTGGAGGGGGAACGATGATCTGGGAGGGGGGGCGGCCGCCCGGGATCCGACCGGATCGATGGTCGGAGGACCGAATGAGGGTTTGGGGGATCGCGAGACGAAAAAAGCCGCCTCCGCCACTGAGCGGTTTCTCGACTACGAACAGATCGCGGGATCGCGGGATCGCAGGGCGCTGCCTGCAGCCCTCCCCGTCAGGTCGCTTCCATCCTCCGCATCTCTCCCATGCCCCAGACCCATTTCTGGCCCAGGCGTTGGGCGACCTGGCGCAACCGCTCCCACATTCCCCAGAACCAGCGATCCTCTCCCTCGTGCCGGTCCACCCGACGGTGCCATTCCTCACCCGCCAGTCCCAGGCGCTCCAGCAGCGGGGCCGCCGAGGCGGGGATCGAAGCGGCTGCCACCTTCTCCTCCCGGGCCGTCCACTCCACCAGCTCCACATAGGTCCTCAGATCCACCCCGGGGACCACCGCCTCCAAGGCCATCAGCTCCGGCCCCTTCGCCTCTCGCGCCTTCGCCTGGCGCCGCTCCTCGCGCCCCCGCCACGCGCGGATCCGCCACGCGCGGATCCGCTCGCGGATCGAGGCAAACGCGCTCTCCTCGAGAAACTCCGACTCCCCCGCCCGCACGGGGTTGAGGTCCACATACGCCATGCACGAGAGCAACGCCCCGTCGTCGAGCAGCGCATGGGAACGGAAACGCCCCTCCCAGAAGCGACCGGTGCAGCCATCCTCCTCGTTGGCCCGACGCGCCACCGGCTCGTTGAGATCCCGCATGAACCACCCCAGGTCGTAGAGCCGTTCCCGCCACACCTCCACCTGGGCCTGCAGTGCCGAAGCCTCCACCGGGTCGAGTTGCTCCCCCGCCCGATGGCGCCGCGCCCGCTCGTCGAGGGAGTGGATCTTGTCCCAGCGCTCGAGCACCTCCTCTAGTGACCAGCCCCGGGCCCGCTCCGCATCGATCCGCAGCACCAGGTGGTAGTGGTTGGAGAGGATGGCGTAGGCGGCCACGTCGATGGCGTAGGCCTCGGAGAGGAGTTGGAGGCGCTCGAGGAGCCATTCCTTGCGGTGGGAGAGGTCTTTGCCGCTCCTGGGGTCCTTGCCACACAGGAAGGCGCGGCGGACGCAACGGGAGATGCAGTGGTAGAAGGGGGTGTCGTCGAGGGAGACGAGTTCGCGTCGTGGGCGGGTCATCCTGACCTCCTGAGCTGGTGTCCGTTCCGATTGTGGGGGAGTGTAGGGAGCCGCCCCGCGGTTGTCAACGCCTCCTCTCGGGAAAGATGGGTGTCCCAAAATGTTCCGGGACACCCAGAAATCGTGTTGGAATCGGTGGGTGTCCCCGATTGTGCCGGATTTTGAGGGTTGGTGGGTGTCCTGGATTGAAGGCGGGTGGCGCCAGGGGTCAGGGGGAGAGGGTGCCCATCTCACGGAGGCGGAG
>JALTLT010000391.1 GCA_027001815.1 Gammaproteobacteria bacterium
GGGGGGAGGCGACGGGGATCGATCGCCAGCAGCTCCAGCAACTCACCGGGATCGTTCACCGCCTCGGCGAGGATTCTCTGCCAGGGGCGGGCCTGCCGCCGCGGCGCGGTTCGGGTTATCATAAAAAGATTGTCCCCAAATCAATCCCAGGAAACGGAAGAGTCAGATGGCGAGTTACAGCACCAACGAGTTCCGCAGCGGCCTGAAGATTATGATCGACGGTGACCCCTATGTCATCATCGAGAACGAATTCGTCAAGCCGGGCAAGGGCCAGGCCTTCAACCGCATCAAGATCCGCAATCTCAAGACCGGGCGGGTGATCGACCGCACCTACAAGTCGGGGGAGTCGGTGGAGGCGGCGGACGTGATGGACGTGGAGATGCAGTACCTCTACAACGACGGCGAGTTCTGGCACTTCATGGACCCCGACACCTACGAGCAGGTCCAGGCGGACAAGACCGCCGTCGGTGAGGCCGCCAAGTGGCTCAAGGAGCAGGATCTCTGCCAGCTCACCCTGTGGAACGGCGAGCCCCTCTCGGTGACCCCGCCCAACTTCGTCACCCTGAAGGTGACCGACACCGATCCCGGCCTGCGTGGCGACACCTCCAGCGGTGGCAGCAAGCCGGCCACCCTGGAGACCGGTGCGGTGGTGCGGGTCCCCCTCTTCATCGAGGTGGACGATGTGCTCAAGATCGACACCCGCACCGGCGAGTACGTCTCCCGCGTCAAGGAGTGATCGCGGTCGCCGGGGCCTCTGCGTCGTGAACGAGTGGCGGCCCGCCGCCCCCCTCTCCGCCCTGCGTGCCCGGGCGGAGATGCTCGAGGGACTGCGGGCCTTCTTCCGCGAACGGGGCGTGCTCGAGGTGGAGACGCCGGTACTCTCCGCCGCCGCGCTCACCGACCCCGCCATCGAGAGCCTCTCCACCCTCTATCGCGGGCCGGGAGGTCCCGCCGACGGGCGGCTCTGGCTGCACACCTCCCCCGAGTTCCCCATGAAACGGCTGCTGGCCGCCGGCAGTGGCCCTATCTTCCAGGTGTGTCGCGTCTTCCGTGACGGCGAGGCGGGGCGTCGCCACAACCCCGAGTTCTCTCTCCTGGAGTGGTACCGGCCCGGCCTCTCCATGGAGGCGCTGATGGCGGAGGTGGAGGCGCTGGTACGCGCCCTGCTGGCCCCCTATCGGGATCCGGGCCCGGCCCGTCGCCTCTCCTGGCGCCAGGCGTTCCTCGATCACGCCGGGATCGACCCCTTCGCGGCCGACGAGTCGATGCTGCGCCGCCGGGCCGCCGCCCTGGGGGTGGCTGCGCCCGAAGGGTTGAGCGGCCGGGACCCCTGGCTGGACCTGCTGCTCACCGCGGTGGTGGAACCCGGCCTGGCGAAGGAGGGGCTGGTGTTTCTCTATCACTATCCTCCCTCCCAGGCGGCCCTCGCCCGCCTGGTACGGGATGCGGAGGGGCGCCGGGTGGCGGAGCGGTTCGAGCTCTATCTGGATGGCCTCGAACTGGCCAATGGCTTCCACGAACTGGCCGATGCCGCCGAGCAGCGGCGTCGCTTCGAGGCGGAGCAGGCCCGCCGCAGGGCATCGGGCCAGGAGGTCCCGCCGCTCGACGAACGGCTGCTGGCGGCCCTCGAGGCGGGCCTGCCCGACTGTTGCGGGGTCGCTCTCGGTCTCGACCGACTGCTGATGGCCGCCCTCGGCGCCGAATGCATCGAACAGGTGCTGGCGTTCCCCATCGATCGCGCCTGACTCTCCTCCGACGAGGCCCCGATCTCTCCGGCCCGGAGAAGGGCTCTTCATTCCCCTCTGCGCAGCGGGGTCACGGGACGGGATCGGTCCCCTCCCCTCCCCTCCCCTCCTCTCGTCTCGTCTCTCATGGACACCCATCGATTGCGCACGAGCGGGGCGCCGGCCCGCCCCGGGGCGCTTTTCCCGCTTCATGGGTGTCCCGTAATTATCATGGACACCCATCAATTGCTGCCGGGAGGGGTGGCGGGAGGCGCCGGAGCCCCTTGCCGAAAATCGTGGGTGTCCCGAAACGGTCATGGACACCCACCGATTGCGCCGGCGGGTCGCTCCGGGGAGGCGGGTCTCCCGCCGGGCCGGGGATGGTCAGGGGGTGGTGGTGAAGGTGCCCAGGCGTTCGCCGAGGCGGATAGGGAGTTCGGGGATCCAGCGGGAGTCCCAGGTTACCGTGGGGCCGAAGAGGAGGATGACGGTGGAGCCGAGGTTGAAACGCCCCATCTCCTCCCCCCGCTTCAGGACGGGAGCCTCCTGCCGGGAATAATCGGTGACGGTGATGCCGGATCCCGCCGGTGGGGTGATCTCGCCGGCCCATACGGTCTCGATGGAGCCGACGTTGAGTGCTCCCACCTGGATCAGGGCCATGGGGCCGGCCGGAGTCTCGAAGAGGGTGACGACCCGCTCGTTGCGGGCGAACACGCCGCGGACATGTTCCACGGCGGAGAGGGAGACGCTGAACAGGCGCCCCGGGACGTGGATCATGCGGCGCACCGTCCCGTCCAGGGGCATGTGGATGCGGTGGTAGTCGCGGGGGGAGAGGTAGAGGGTAGCGAAGCGTCCGCCACGGAACTGCTCCACCATATCCCGGTCCCCCCCCACCAGCGCCTCGAGGCTGTAGTCGATCCCCTTGGCCTGCAGCAGCCGCCCGGCCTCGATGGTGCCGATCTGGCTGACGGCACCGTCCACGGGGCTGGCGATCACTTCCGGTGCCTCCGGCCAGTGGCGTGCCCCTTCCCGCAGGGCACGGGTGAAGAAGGCATTGAAACTGCGGTAGTGGCCGATCTCCGGGTCCGCTGCCTCTCCCAGATCGACCTGAAAACGGCGCACGAACCAGCGGATCACCCCTTCGAGGAAGGGCGGATCCTCCCAGCGGACGAGCCGGTGGGTGATGCGGGAGATCAGGTGGGTGGGCAGCAGGTACTGGACCGCTACCTCGAGGGGCATGCTCACGGGATCGCTCTCTTCGCTGACGGGGGTCGCCGAGGCGTCACCCTTTCAATGGTGGTGGTGATGGTGCTCCCCGCCCCCCCGCCGCACCTCCGCCTCGACGGTGATGCGACCACCGCCGGCGAGATGGAGGATCAGGGGGATCTCCTCGCCAGCTTTCGGCGGCTGGTCGGGGTCGAAGAGCATCAGGTGGTAGCCGCCTGGGGCGAGGGTGATCTGGCCGCCAGGGGGAATCTCCAGGCGCTCGACGGGCGCCATGCGCATCATGCCGTTCTCTTCGAAGCTGCGGTGCAGCTCCACCCTGCCGAAGCGGGGGCTCTCGGCAGCGGTGACGACGAGGAGGCGGTCGGTGGGGTTTCGCAGCACCATGAAGGCGGCCAGCACGCGGGCCACGGGAGGCCCCTCCCGTACCCAGGGGTCCACCACCTGCAGCCGGGATCCGGCGCGGGCGTCGAGAGTGGTGCAGAGCAGGAGGATGGTGAAGAGGAGGGGAATGGCGCGGCGGGGCATGGTCTCACCTCGATGCTTCATACAGGGTCAGAAGATCCGCGGCGATCTCGTCGGCGCGGTGTGGCGGAGAGAAGATGGCGACCAGCTCTCCTGCGGGATCGAGCAGCAGGATGGAGGCGCTGTGATCGATGAGGTAGCCGCCGTCCCCGGTCTCCGCACCGCGCATCCAGGCGATGCCGAGGCTGCGGGCCACCTTCGCGATCTCCGCCGGATCGCCGCTCAACCCCTCGAAGGCGGGATTGAAATAGGCCAGATAGTCGCGGAGGAAGGCAGGGGTGTCGCGCTCGGGGTCGAGGGTGACGAAGACGAAACGGGTGGCGCCCGCCGCCTCCGGCCGTCCCTTCAGCTCGGCCGCCACCTGGTTGAGGAGGCTCATGGTGGTGGGACAGATGTCGGGGCAGTGGGTATAGCCGAAGAAGAGGAGGGTGTAACTTCCCTCGAAGAAACGGTTGTCCACCTCCTCGCCCCCCTGACTCACCAGCCGGAACCCGGGCAGCGGCTTGGGGGGGGCGATGAGGGTGCCGGCCACCAGTTCCACCGCCCTCCCGCCGGGTTCCCGGAAGGTGCTGCCGTACCAGACCAGCAGGGCGAGCAGAGCCAGGAGGGGGGCAAGATGGGCGAAGGTGGGGCGATTGCCTGTGGTCATGGGCTGGTCGTGGTCTCCGTGTTTACGCTCTCGAAGGTGTCGCAAGCAGTTATGCTATTAACCCGGCAACATACTATATCGTGTTCAGGGCGCCCGCCTGGCGTCCCTGACCTCATGATCTTGTTTTGACAGGTCGCCGCCTGCCGGCCCGTGGACGGCGTTGGAGCCGCGGGCTTTGGAATGACCGACAGCCTGTGCCGCGGTGCAGGGATGCACCGCCGTTTTCAATGACGCCAGGTCATTGAAATCGCGAGGAAGCCGGAAATCGCATTTTCGGCTTGCGGCGTTGAAAAAGGCCAGGATGGACTTTTTCAACATCCTGTTGAAGCGGTACGACTCCGCCTTGCCGCGAACCGGCAGGCGACGACTGAACGCGATATAGTATGTTGCCGGGTCAATAACAGAATCAAGCCGGTCGTCGGAATACCGGATCACATGGGAGACGAGCAGATGATCGAACAGGCGGTACGCGACCTGCGAACGGTGCGCGACCTGGTGCGCTGGGGGGCCAGCCGCATGCGGGAGGCGGGGCTCTTCTTCGGTCACGGCACCGACAACGCCCTGGACGAGGCGTTGCTGCTGGTGTTGCACGCCATCCACCTGGACCACTCCCTCCCCGTCGACCATCTCGATGCGCGCCTCACCGAGGCGGAGCGGCGGGTGGCGGCGGAGCTGCTGCAGGCGCGCTGGAAGAGCCGGCGGCCGGCGGCCTATCTGACCCGGGAGGCGTGGTTCGCGGGGTTGTCCTTCTATGTGGACGAGCGGGTACTGGTACCCCGTTCTCCCATTGCCGAGCTGATCGAACAGGGCTTCGAGCCGTGGCTGGAGCGGCCGCCCCGGCGGGTGCTCGACCTCTGCACCGGTTCCGGCTGTATCGCCATCGCCTGCGCCTGGGCCTTTCCCAAGGCGGAGGTGGTGGCGGTGGACATCTCGGAGCCGGCCCTGGAGGTGGCACGCATCAACCGTGAGCGGTATGGACTCGAGGGGCGGCTGGAGCTGCTGCGGTCGGACCTCTTCGAGGCCCTGCCGCCCCAGCGCTTCGATCTCATCGTCAGCAACCCACCCTACGTCTCGCGGCGGGAGATGGCTTCGCTGCCGGCCGAGTTCCATCGCGAGCCGGCCATCGGTCTGGAGGCGGGAGAGGAGGGGCTGGACGTGGTGGAGCGGATCCTGGCCCGGGCCGCCGACTACCTGGAACCGGGGGGGGTGTTGATCGTCGAGGTGGGCAACAGTGCGCCGGCGGTGGAACAGCGCTGGCCACAGCTCCCCTTCGTCTGGCTGGAGTTCGAACGGGGCGGGGAGGGGGTGTTCCTGCTGCGGCGCGAGGATCTGCCGCCGGACTAGCAGGATGTAGAAAAAGGCCGTCCTGGCCTTTTTCAACGCCGGAAGCCGAAAATGCGATTTCCGGCTTCCTCACGTTACGGCGGTGCATCCATGCACCGCGGCACAGGCTGCCGAAAAACGGTGTTTTTCAACAGCCTGCCAGCAGGCTGTGGACTGTTGAAAAGACCCGGCGATAGGCTCTTTCAGCATCCCC
The DNA here is from genome assembly GCA_027001815.1 of Gammaproteobacteria bacterium. GTDB lineage: Bacteria > Pseudomonadota > Gammaproteobacteria > JALTLT01 > JALTLT01 > JALTLT01. The sequence continues at coordinate 5,660 of JALTLT010000391.1, forward strand.
TCGGAGAGTCTCACTCCGTGCGGCTGCTCAACGCCTCCAGCTCGCGATGCAGGATCGACTCGTCGCGGGTGTTGAGTTCCACCAGGCGGCGCAGATGGGAGACGCTGTCGATGTCGATGTATTCGCAGCGCAGTCCCATGCAGCGGTTCTCCACGTGGGCCACGCTGGCATCCATGCGGATCGTCTCGCCGTCGGAGAGGTGGATGATCAGTTCGCACGACTCGCCCGTTTCGGCGGGCCAGTCCACCGGTTTCTCCACCAGTGCCCCCTTGAGGGAGATGTCCAGCAACTGGCTCTCGCAGTGGTGGCCGGAACAGGCCAGGGTGACATCGGCGTCGAACGGGACACGGTGGTAGCGACGCTTTTCATTGTCCGCCATCGGGATGCTCCTTCGGCTGCGGAGAGGTTTCCTCCCTGGGTTATCGGCGTTCCCGCCCCTTCGCTTTAAACGGGGGGTTGAACAAGCCCATCCCTGGCCTTTTTCAACGCCGGAAGCCGAAAATGCGATTTCCGGCTTCCTCCCGTTTTCAACGACCCGGCGTCATTGGAAAGGGCGATGTCTTCCTGTATCGCACTCATCCCTTCGGAGGCGTTCAGTCGCCGCCCCCCTCGCGGTGCAGCTTCGGCCGGATACGCGCCACTTTCACCTTGTTCTCCGCTACCTGGACGATCTCTACCGGATGATCGGCGATCAGCAGGCTGGTGCCCGGTTCCGGGATCGCCTCCAGGTACTCCAGGATCAGGCCGTTGAGGGTCTTGGGCCCGTCGGTGGGCAGGTGCCAGCCGAGGCCACGGTTGAGGTCGCGGATGTGCACCCCCCCCTCCACCAGATAGCTGCCGTCCTCCTGGGGGCGGATCTCCTCGAACATGTCCTGGGGGTCGGTGGTGAATTCGCCGATGATCTCCTCGAGGATGTCCTCCAGGGTGACCAGCCCCTCGATGTCACCGTACTCGTTGACCACCAGGCCGATACGCAGGCGCGCCTTCTGGAAGTTGAGGATCTGCTGGTTGAGGGAGGTGGTCTCGGGGATGAAGTAGGGCTTGTGGACCACCTCCAGGAGCTGCTCCAGGGAGAAGCTCCCCTGGTGCATGAGGGGCAGCACCTGGCGCATGTGCAGCATGCCGATCACGTTGTCGATGCTGTGGCGGTAGACCGGCATCTTGGTGTAGGGGCTCTCCTCGAGCCGGCGCAGGATCTCTTCCCACGACTCCTCCACGTCGATGCCGACGATTTCGCCGCGGGGGATCATGATGTCCTCCACGGTCACCTTCTCCAGGTCGAGGATCGAGAGCAGCATCTCCTGGTGGCGGCGCGGGATGAGGCTGCCCGCCTCGTTGACCACGGTGCGCAGCTCCTCGGTACTGAGGCTGAGGCTGGCGGAGGTCTTGCGGTCGACCCCCAGGGGGCGGAGCACCCAGTAGGCGAGGGTGTTGATCACCCACACCACCGGCGCGAGGAGTTTCAGCAGCGGGGTGTAGATGAAGGCCGCCGGGAAGGCGAGCCGTTCCGGGTGGAGGGCGGCGAGGGTCTTGGGCGCCACCTCGGCGAAGATCAGCACCACCAGGGTGAGCAGGCCGGCGCCCACCGCCACCGCCCCCTCGCCACCGAGCCGCAGGGCGATCAGGGTGGTGAGGGAGGAGGCGAGGATGTTGACGAAGTTGTTGCCCAGCAGGATCAGGCCGATCAGCCGGTCCGGCTGGTCGAGCAGGCGCGCCGCCAGCCGTGCGCCGGGCGAGCCCTTTTCCGCCAGGTGGCGGAGGCGGTAGCGGTTGAGGGTCATCAGCCCCGTCTCGGATCCTGAGAAGAAGCCGGAAAGCAGCAGCAGTACCACCAGGGCACCGAACAGCACACTCAGGGGGATCTCGTTCAAGGGAAGGGAAACCTCGTGTGGCCCGGAGCGGAGTGTCTAGCCTGAAAGTAGCATGAAGCTGCCGGATGGACGTGCGTCTGGCGTGTTCGAGTGTGCCGCCCTGCAGTGCAAGGCGTAGTGATCGCTACGGCTTGCGCGAAAAGCGGTGCAATCGGGCGCGCCAGGCGTGCAGACACCGGCAGAGCGGGCCGGGAACAAGTCGTTACCCGCCAATATCCGGAATATTTTATTTATAAACATAAAGTTGAATGCAATATTCGGCGGTTTCGCGCAATTTTCAGGCTAGTAACAGGCTGTTGAAAAACCCCGTTTTTCGGCAGCCTGTGGGGCGGTGCAGGGATGCACCGACGTTTTCAATGACGGCAAGTCATTGAAAACGTGAGGAAGCCGAAAATCGCATTTTCGGCTTCCGGCGTTGAAAAAGGCCAGGACGGCCTTTTTCAACATCCTGGTAATTCAACCGGTGGTGGTGGCGGGAGTCAAGCGGCGCGGTGGGGCTCAGCGCTGCAGGATCAGCTCCAGCACCAGCTTGCTGCCGAAGTAGGCCAGCATCAGGGTGGCGAATCCGGTGAGCGTCCAGCGGATGGCGGTGCGTCCCCGCCAGCCGAAGCGCCAGCGCCCCCACAGCAGGATCGCGAACAGCAGCCAGGCGATCAGCGACAGCACCGTCTTGTGGACCAGGTGGCTGGCGAAGATGTCCTCGATGAAGAGGACCCCGATCAGCAGGCCGATGGTGAGCAGGGCGAAACCCAGGCCGATGAGCCGGAAGAGCAGCGTCTCCATCACCTGCAGGGGGGGCAGGGCAGAGACGAAACCGCGCGGCCGCCGGTTCCGGAGCTGCCGTTCCTGGGCCATCAGCAGGATCGCCTGGACCATCGCCAGGCCGAGGAAGGCGTAGGCGAGAAAGGAGACGAAGATGTGCGCCTCGAGCTGCCACGGGGCGCCGGCGGGGACGATCCGCTGGGAGGTGAGCAGCAGCTCCAGGATCAGGGCTACGGCGCTGAAGGGGAAGAGCAGCAGGCCCAGGTTCTCCAGCGGGTTGCGCAACAGGCTGATCATCATCAGGATCACCGAGAGCCAGGCCACCAGTGACAGGGCGTTGAAGATACCCAGATTGATCCCCTCCGGGCTGAAGACCCGCGGGTAGAGGAGCGAGCCATGCAGCAGTACCGCTGCGCCAGCCAGGGCGAGGATGATCTGTCGGCAGCGCATCCCCTCGCGCTTCTGCACGATGCGCCGGACCAGCAGTCCGGTGGCCGCCAGGTAGAGCAGGATGGCGGAGACGGCGACGACGAGTGTATTCATGAATGGGTCATATTTCACAGCGGTTTGCGGCAGCCAGCCGCGATAATGGCACAAGGTCCTGTCCCTTGGAACCCTGCCGATCTGTGACGCGATCCGCGCTTTCCATCCCGCTGCGCTGAATCTTGGGCGCGTTGTAGCTATAATCCGCTGGATTGCGGTTGGATTTCGGGTGACGGGCGGGGCCTGCCGATGGAAAGGCTCCGGTGCGGTCCGCATTCCCCGAGGGATGCGTGCCCCCACAGATGGCACCATTCTACAGTCAAAGGCAAAACAAGTGCCAGTTGGTTGCTCCGTGGTTGGCGGTTGCTGCGGAGTGGGCCATCGGGGGGACGCAGATCTCGCGACGCCCCCTGCCGGGTGGGTCGGTTCTGGCCTTGTTTCTCGGCCGCGGAACAGCGGGGCGGGTTCGGAAGGGTTCGATGAAGATTCGGGTATGCGGGTGCAGCGGCGGCATCGGCGAGGGTCGCAAGACCACCTCGCTGCTGGTCGATGACACCATCCTGATCGATGCCGGTACCGGCATGTTCGACCTGCCGCTGGAGGCGCTGCGGCGCATCCGGCACGTCTATCTCAGCCACTCCCATCTCGATCACGTGGCGGGTGTGCCGCTGCTGGTGGACACCATCTTCGACGATCTCGAGGAGCCGCTCACCATCCACGCCCGTGCGGAGACCCTGGAGGCGCTGCGTGCCCACGTCTTCAACGATGTCATCTGGCCCGACTTCAGCCGGATCCCCAATCACGACCGGCCGGTGATGCGCTATTGCGAGATGGTGGTGGGGGAGCGGCGCACCATCCACGGTTGTACCGTGGAGTCGGTCTCCGTCAACCACCAGGTGCCGGCGGTGGGCTACCGCATCCAGTGCGCCGGGGGCTCCTTCGCCTTCAGCGGCGACACCACTACCAACGACGCCTTCTGGGAGATGCTCAATCGCCACGACGACCTGGACATCCTGATCGTCGAGGCGGCCTTTCCGGAGCGTGATCTGGAACTGGCGCGGCTGGCGTGTCATTATTGTCCCAGTCTGCTGGCGGCGGATCTGGCCAAGCTGCGGCACCATCCGGAGATCTACCTCACCCACCTCAAGCCGGGTGCGGAGGAGGAGATCGTCGCCGAGTGCCGGGCGGCCATGCCCGAGCTGGAGTTCCTGCGCCTCGAGAACGGCCAGGAGTTCCTTCTCTGAGCAGCGGCCCGCCAGGCTTCGATTCAGAGGAGGGTGTGGGCGTTTTCTGCAGGGTCCCGAGAGGCGGGGAGGCCCTTCCGGGAGACGCCGTGACCCCATCCCTGGAGGCTCGTCGGCGGCATTGCTGCCGCCAGCGCTCCCGGAAGGGCCTCCCCGCTCCCGGGGCGACACGCCCTCCATGTCGAAGATCGGCAGGCTGCCGGTGACATTCCCGCCACCCCTCCCGACCCCGGCTGGTCCGGGGCCCTCATGAAGAAGACGGATCCATGTTTGACAACCTGACCGAACGCCTCGGCCGCACCCTGCAGAATCTGCGTGGCCAGGGGCGCCTGACCGAGGAGAACATCAAGGAGGCCATCCGCGAGGTGCGCATGGCCCTGCTGGAGGCGGATGTCGCCCTGCCGGTGGTGAAGGAGTTCATCGACCGGGTGAGGGCGCGTGCCGTGGGCCAGGAGGTGCTGAAGAGCCTCACCCCCGGCCAGGTGTTCGTCAAGATCGTCAACGACGAGCTGGTACACATCATGGGTGAGGCCAACGAGGGTCTCGACCTGCGCACCCAGCCGCCGGCGGTGATCCTGATGGCCGGCCTGCAGGGTGCCGGCAAGACCACCACCGCCGCCAAGCTGGCCCGCTGGCTGAAGGAGCGCGAGAAGAAGTCGGTGCTGCTGGTGAGCGTCGACGTCTACCGGCCGGCCGCCATCGAACAGCTCAAGACCCTCGC
>JALTLT010000392.1 GCA_027001815.1 Gammaproteobacteria bacterium
CCACCCGGCTCCCGGGTACGCCGAAGAGCGCCGCCAGATAGCGGAGCAGGTGCTGGTTGGCCCGCCCCTCCAGCGGCGGGGCGGTGATGCGCACCTTGATACGGTCGCCATGCGGGCCACACACCTCCTCACGGCGGGCCCTGGGCTGGACATGGAGGGCGAGCAGGAGCGCCTCGCCCTCCCAGCGCGCCGGTTCGCCCTTCACAGCAGCAGGCGGAGCAGGGCGGCCTGCAGGTAGGGGATGGCCATGGAGACCAGGTTGAGGACCACCAGCGCCAGCAGGGGCGAGAGATCCACTCCCCCCATGGCCGGCAGCAGGTTGCGGAAGGGGCGGAGGACCGGCTCGTTGATCTGCCACAGCAGGGCCGTCACCGGGTGGTAGCCGGTCTGGACCCAGCTCAGGATCGCCTGGACGATGATGGTGACGGTGTAGATGGTGATCAGCAGCTTGACCAGCTTGCCCAGGGCGACCACCAGCAGCACCAGGGGGTGCAGGGTCTGGCCGGTGATCATGTTGGTGAGCAGCAGCTCCAGGAACTGCAACACCACCAGCAGCAGGATCAGGGCCCAGTCGAGCCCCCCCCAGCCGGGAACCACCCGCCGCAGCGGGGCCAGCACCGGCTGGGTGGCACGGTAGACGAACTGGGAGACGGGGTTGCGGAAGTCGGCACGGGCGGTCTGCAGTACCAGCCGCAGCATCACCAGCAGGATGTAGAGACCGAAGGCGACCCCGATGAGAAAGGTCCCCGCCTCGGAAAAGTAGCCCATCACGTCCCCCCCAGTTCGTCGGCCAGTTCACGGGCCCGAAGCCGGGCCGCCTCCAGGGCGCGCAGCACCAGGCCGCGCATCCCTCCCTCCTCAAGCACCGCCAGGGCACGCTCGGTGGTGCCGCCGGGGGAGGTGACCTGGCGGCGCAGCTCGGCGGGAGATTCGCTGCGTTCCAGGGCCATCTTGGCGGCGCCGAAGACGGTCTGCACCGCCAGCAGATGGGCCTGGTCGGCCGGCAGCCCCAGCTCCTGCCCCGCCTCTTCCAGCGCCTCGATGAAGAGGAAGACGTAGGCGGGGCCGCTGCCGGAGAGGGCGGTGACGCTGTCGATGAGCGCCTCCTCCTCGAGCCAGATGACGATCCCCACCGCCCGCAGCAGACTCTCGGCCAGCTCCCGGCCCGCCTCGTCCACCCGCGGGTTGGCGCACAGGGCGGTGGCGCCGCTGCCCACCAGGGCGGGGGTGTTGGGCATGCTCCGCACCACCGGCAGCTCTCCCCCCAGCCAGCGCTCCAGGTCGGCGATGCGGATCCCGGCGGCCACCGAGATCACCAGCGGCCGGTTCTCCTGCACCGCGGGCGCCAGCGCCTCGGTGACGCTGCGCATCACCTGCGGTTTCACCGCCAGCACCACCGCCCTTGCACCCTGCACGGCGGCGCTGTTGTCGTCGCCCGTGTGGACGCCGAAACGGGCCGCCAGCGCCTCGCGGCGGACGGGATCGGGATCGGAAACGTGGATGGCGTCCGGGGACCAGCCGTCGGCAATCAGGCCGCCGATCAGGCTGCTCGCCATGTTGCCACCGCCGATGAAGGCGAGCCGGGTACTGACGGACATCTTGATCTCCTCTTGCGGTCGGGGGAGGGTCTCCCGGCCGGGTACGACGGAAGAAGAAGGCTTGCTCCAAGAGTATATCAGCCGGGCGCCGATTCCCATCGCGGTCGCCGGTGGCTGCGGCCGCCGGAGGGAGCGGCCCCTGGTTCAGGGATCTCCGCCGGGGGCGCGTCGCGGGCCGAAGATGGCGGTACCGACGCGCACCAGGGTGGCGCCCTCGAGGATCGCCGCCTCCAGATCGCCACTCATCCCCATGGAGAGGGTGTCGAGGGGGAGACCCCGCTCCTGGAGAGCCTCCAGAAGCCTGCGCAGGAGGCGGAAGGGGCGGCGCTGCGCCTCCAGGGTGGAGGCGGGTGCGGGGATGGTCATCAGACCGCGCAGGTGCAGGCGGGGCAGCTCCGCCACCGCCTCCGCCAGCGCCGGCAGCTCCTCGGGATGCACGCCCGCCTTGCTCGCCTCGCCGCTGGTGTTCACCTGAATGCAGACCGAAAGGGGCGGGAGCCCTTCGGGACGCTGTTCGCTTAGGCGTCGCGCCACCTTGAGCCGGTCCACGCCGTGGACCCATTGGAAGTTCCCGGCGATGCGGCGGGTCTTGTTGGACTGGAGGGGGCCGATGAAGTGCCACTCGACCCCCGTCAGCCCCCGGAGGGCCTCGATCTTGTCGAGGGCCTCCTGCAGGTAGCTCTCGCCGAAGGCCCGCTGGCCCGCCTCCCACGCCTCGCGCAGCGCCTCGGCGGGCTGGGTCTTGCTCACCGCCAGGAGGGTGACCTCGTCGGTGCCGCGTCCCGCCCGTCGGCAGGCCTCGGCGATGCGTTCACGTACCGCCCCGAGCCGGGCCGCGATGGTCTCGTCGCGCGGTTGCATTACACCTCCTGTTGTGGGTAATCTGACTCACCTGCCTCCCGCCATGCCGCGGGCCGGGGCGGGACACACCGGAAGGATACTACCGGACCGGCCACAATATACATCGTCTCGAGGGGCAGGGCGGACCGAGGTGCGCCCCGTGCCGGTGTGACGCCCTTGGTGGCGGCCGGTGTCGGCGTCGCGGTCGATCCCGCCTCGCCGGCCACGAGGTGGCCAGGCGGCAGGCCGTCGGAAGACTCCGGTTTTCGACATTCTGCCGGGGGCCGGGAACGCAGAGTGGTCGGGAGCACCCGGTCCGGCCTGTCGGCGCGACTCTCCCACCTCTCCCGGGACAAGGATACCGCCGCCTCAAGTTTTGTGGACGGCAGGCGATGAAGCAGGCACGGGTCTCCCTGCGCCCCCCGGGAGGGCCTTCCCGCCTCTCGGGGCCCTGCGGGAAGCGCCAGAACCTGATGGCCTGTCAAAGGCCGACAGGCTGTCAGCCCGGAATTTCGTGAAGCCGCTCGATATTGCATTCAAGTTTATGTTTGTGGAAACTCTGAACAATTATCCCTGAATTGTCAGGGAACGGGAGCCGAAAAACGCGGTTTTCGGCTCCCTTGCAAAATCAATCACCTGCGGTGACTGATTTTGGCGGCACATCCCTGTGCCGCAGGAATCTCTGAATAAATTCAGAGATTCCTTTATAAATACAACATTCCGTATTTTGGCGGGTGACGACTTGTTCCCGGCACGCTCTGCCGGTGTCTGCACGCCCGGCGCGTCCGATTGCACCGCTATTCGCGCGAGCCGTAGCGATGGCTGCGCCTTGCGCTCCAGGGCAGCACACTCGAACACGCCAGACGCACATCCGTCCGGCAGCTTCACGCAACTTTCGGGCTAGAGGAGAACCATGGATATTGCGGAACTGCTTGCCTTCGCGGTCAAGAACAACGCCTCCGACCTCCACCTCTCGGCGGGCCTGCCCCCCATGATCCGGGTGGATGGCGACATCCGGCGCATCAACGTGCCGGCGCTGGACCACAAAACGGTCCACGGTCTCATCTACGACATCATGAACGACAAGCAGCGCAAGGACTTCGAGGAGTTCTACGAGACCGACTTCTCCTTCGAGATTCCCGGCCTCGCCCGCTTCCGGGTCAACGCCTTCAACCAGAACCGCGGGGCCGGGGCGGTCTTCCGTACCATCCCCTCCAACATCCTCACCCTGCAGGATCTGGGCTGCCCGCCGGTCTTCCAGGAGATCGCCAACCACCCGCGCGGGCTGGTGCTGGTGACGGGGCCCACCGGTTCGGGCAAGTCCACCACCCTGGCGGCGCTGATCAACTACCGCAACGAGAACGACTTCGCCCACATCCTCACCATCGAGGATCCCATCGAGTTCGTCCACCAGTCGAAGAAGTGCCTGGTCAACCAGCGGGAGGTGCATCGCGACACCCTCGGTTTCGCCGAGGCGTTGCGCTCGGCCCTGCGTGAGGACCCGGACATCATCCTGGTGGGCGAGATGCGTGACCTGGAGACCATCCGCCTGGCGCTCACCGCCGCCGAGACCGGACACCTGGTGTTCGGTACCCTCCACACCAGTTCGGCGGCCAAGACCATCGACCGCATCATCGACGTCTTCCCGGCCGGCGAGAAGGAGATGGTGCGCTCCATGCTCTCCGAGTCGTTGCGGGCGGTCATCTCCCAGACCCTGCTGAAGAAGATCGGCGGGGGCCGGACCGCCGCCTGGGAGATCATGGTGGGGACGCCGGCGATCCGCAACCTGATTCGCGAAGACAAGGTGGCGCAGATGTACTCCGCCATCCAGACCGGCCAGACCCTGGGCATGCAGACCCTCGACCAGCATCTCCAGGAGCTGGTCCACAAGGGGGTGGTGAGTCGCCAGGACGCCTATGTGCGTGCCCAGAACAAGGAGCTGTTCTCCTGACGGGCGTCGTCGCCGGGGGAATGGCCGCAGGAGGTCGACGAGGTGAGTGAAGAACGCAAGGGCGGCCACGGGGCCCTCGATCTCATGGGGCTGCTGCGTCTCATGGTGAAGGAGGGGGCGTCCGACCTCTTCATCACCGCCGGCGTGCCGCCGAGCCTGAAGATCAACGGCCGGATCAAGGCGGTGCGGCAGGTGAAGCTGACCCCGGAGCAGGCGCGCGAGGTGGTCTACAGCGTGATGGGCGCCAAGCAGCGCAAGGAGTTCGAGCTGCACAACGAGTGCAACTTCGCCATCAGCCCCCCCGGCGTGGGGCGCTTCCGGGTCAGCGCCTTCATCCAGCGCAACCATGCGGGCATGGTGCTGCGGCGTATCGAGACCCGCATCCCCACCGTCGAGGAGCTGAAGCTGCCGAAGATGGTCAAGGACCTGGCCATGATCAAGCGCGGCCTGGTGATCTTCGTCGGTGCCACCGGTACCGGCAAGTCCACCTCCCTGGCGGCGATGATCGGACACCGCAACGAGAACAGCACCGGTCACATCATCACCATCGAGGATCCCATCGAGTACATTCACCGGCACCGCGGCTGCATCGTCACCCAGCGCGAGGTGGGGCTCGATACCGAGAGCTACGAGGTGGCCCTCAAGAACACCCTGCGCCAGGCCCCCGACGTGATCCTGATCGGCGAGATCCGTACCCGCGAGACCATGGACTACGCCATCGCCTTCGCCGAGACGGGCCACCTCTGCCTCTCCACCCTGCATGCCAACAACGCCAACCAGGCCCTCGACCGGATCATCAACTTCTTTCCCGAGGATCGCCGCAGCCAGCTCCTGCTGGACCTCTCCCTCAACCTGCGGGCGGTGATCGCCCAGCAGCTCGTGCCCACCGTGGACGGCAAGGGGCGGCGGGTGGCGGTGGAGGTGCTGATCAACACCCCCCACGTGGCCGACCTGATCCGCAAGGGGGAGGTGGCCAAGATCAAGGAGGTGATGAAGAAGGGGGCCCAGCAGGGGATGCGCACCTTCGACCAGGCGCTGTTCGAGCTCTACAAGGAGGGGGAGATCAGCTACGACGACGCAATCCACTACGCCGACTCGGCCAACGAGGTTCGGCTGATGATCAAGCTGGGGCGTGGCGACCCGGAACGCTACTCCGCCGCCATGGACGGGGTCTCCCTGGTGGACGGCGAGCTGCTCTGAGAAGACCAGCCGTGGTCTTTCTTGCCACGGAACCGGAAGATGTGATTTTCCGTTCCCGCATTGCACGCGGGCCCCCGAAAAAATGGTGTCTTCAACGCCGGAAGCCCAAAATGCGATTTCCGGCTTCCTCACGTTTTCAATGAGGCCAGCAGCCGGCCGGACTTTGACAGGACGTCAGGTTCTGGTGCTTTCCGCGGGGCAGAGTGACCTTCAGCTTGAAGTCCGACAGCCTGCTACAGCCTCTCCAGCTCCCGCCGGAAGAACTCGGGCACCGCCAGGGCGCCGCGGTGGATCTCGGCGTTGTAGTAGCGGGTCTCGAAGGGGCGCGCCGCCGCCTCCATCTCGCGGAACTCCAGCAGGCTTCCCCCCTTGCGCGCCATGGTCGCGCTCCACCAGCCGGTGGGGTAGACCGGCTGCGGGAACTGGAGGGTGTGGGTGGTTTCGAATCCGGCGGCGCGCATGGCCCGGTGCATGGGCAGCAGGATCTCCAGGTGGACCAGCGGAGACTCGCTCTGCTGGACCACGATCCCGCCCTCGCCGACGGCCCGGTGGCAGTCGCGATAGAAGGCCTCGGTGAAGAGCCCCCTGGCCGGGCCGATGGGATCGGTGGAGTCGACGATGATCACGTCCACCGATCCCGGCTCCGCCTCCTTCATCCAGCGGATGCCATCCCCGAAAAGGAACTCGGCGCGGGGATCGTTGTTGGCGGTGCAGAGTTCGGGGAAGTACTCTTCGGCGAGGCGGGTGACCCGCTCGTCGATCTCCACCTGCAGGCAGTGCTCCACCTCGGGATGGCGCAGCACCTCCTGGAGGGTGCCGCAGTCGCCGCCACCGATGATCACCACCCGGCGGGGAGCCCGATGGGTATAGAGGGCGGGGTGGGCCATCATCTCGTGGTAGAGGAAGTTGTCCCGCGCCGAGAGCATGACGAAGCCGTCGATCACCATCAGGTTGCCGAACGCCTCGGTATCGTGGATCTCGATCTTCTGGAAGGGGGTCTGTTCCTCGTGGAGCTTCCGGCGGCTGCGCAACGAAAAGGCGGTGCCGCACTCCTCGCACACCTCGGTGAACCAGTTCTCGTCCAGGGTCATGACAGGCCTCTCCTCTCGGTGGCGCCGGCGGCGCCCGGCGGATCGCGCCGTATTGTCCGGCCAGGGAGCGGAAATGTCCACATGTCCGACGGGTTGGAAAGGGGGTGCGTTCCGGGAGCGGAATGTTACAGCTCTGTAAATAATTGGGAAATAGTTCCCATTTATTGGTCGGATATCCTATTATGATGCCTCGTGTCCATCGATTCCACGAGAGGAGCCAGCGAAACCATGCATCTTTTCTACCGGTTGGTCGTTCCCCTGCTGTTGTTGCTCTCCCCCCTCGCCCGGGGGGAAGGGATGCCGGCGCCCGACTTCACTCTCCCCACCCTGGACGGCGGCGAGGTGACCCTGTCGAAACTGCGCGGCAAGGTGGTACTGCTCGACTTCTGGGCCTCCTGGTGCCGTCCCTGCCGCCGCTCCTTTCCATGGATGGATCGCATGCAGCGCAAGTACGGCCCCCGCGGATTCACCGTGGTGGCGGTCAATCTGGACCGCAAGCGGGAAGATGCCGATGACTTCCTCCGTCTCATGCAGCCCGGTTTCGTGATCGCCCGGGATCCCGGGGCGAGTGTCGCGGAACGGTTCGGGCTGAAGGGGATGCCCACCGCCTTCCTGATCGATCGCCAGGGGCGCGTCCGCCACACCCACCGGGGGTTCCGCGAGCGCCATGGAGAGGAGCGCGAGGCGCAGATCCGCGCCCTGCTGGCGGAGGAGAGGCCATGAGGGGCCGGGCGGCAGCCGGTGCCCTGGGGGTGCTTCTCCTCCTCGTCCAGGGCTGTGCCGTGCAGGAGGTGAAACCGTGGGAGCGTGATCTGCTCGCTGAGCGGCGCATGCAACTGGAACCCTCGGCCCTCGACGCCTTTCTCGATCTGCACATCTACATCAGCAAGGAGGCCGCCTCCGGTGGCTACGGCGTGGGAGGAGGGGGCTGCGGATGCAACTGAATCACGTGAGACGTGCCCTGGCCAGCGCCACCTGCGCCCTGCTGGGCGGTCACGCTTCCGCCGCGCCCGATGGGGGGGACGGCTGGAGCGTGGAGAGTGCGGTGCTCTACTACGGGGAGAAGGATCGTGTCCAGGTACTGGAGCCCACCCTCTTCGCCAGCCGCGAGCTGGACGACGAGAACCGCCTGGTGGTGCGGGGCGTGGTGGATGTGATGAGCGGCGCCACACCCAACGGTGCGGTGCCCACCGACACCCCGCAGACCTTCACCACCGCCTCCAGCCGCTACACCGTGGATGCCGATGCACCGCCGCGGATGGACTTCGAGGATCTGCGCCTGGCGTTCGGTTTCGACTGGGAGCGGACCGGCGAGGGGGGTGACCGGCGGCTGCTCACCGGCGACGTGTCGGTGGAGACCGACTACCTCTCCATGGGGGGTGGCGGCACCTGGTCGTGGGACACCCGGGATCGCCTCACCACCCTTTCCCTCGGCGTGGGGGGCAACTTCGACTGGGTCTTCCCCGGCGGCGGCCCCCCCGCCCCTCTCGATCCGCTCGATGGCGCCGCCGCCCTCCATCTCATCCAGGAGGAGGATGACGACGACGACGAGGGGGAAGGAGGCGAAGGGGGGTTCGAGGAGGGCGAGGCGCGATACGGCGTGAACACCCTGCTGGGCGTCACCCAGGTGCTGAGCCGCGGCGCGCTGCTGCAGCTCAACTGGACCCATGCGGAACAGGGCGGCTACCTCGACGACCCCTACAAGCTGCTCAGCGTGGTCGGGGCGGATGGCCGGCCGGTGGGCTACCGCTGGGAGTCCCGTCCCGACCGGCGCTCCAGCGACGCCCTCTTCGGCCGGCTGGTCTGGCAGTTGCCCCTCCTCCACCACGTGGTCCATCTCGGTTACCGCTACTACCGGGACGACTGGGGCGTGGAGGCCAACACCACCGACCTGAAGTATCGCATCGACCTGGGCCGGCGACTCTATCTCCAGCCCCACCTGCGTTACCATCGCCAGGGGGCGGCCGACTTCTACCGCTACTACCTGGTGGCCGGTGAGCCGCTCCCGGATCACGCCAGCGCCGACTACCGCCTGGCGGAGATGGAGAGCCGCCTCGCCGGCCTCAAGGTGGCCAGGGAGACGAAGAGTGGCGAGATGGCGCTGCGCCTCGAATACATGGTCCAGAGCGGCGAGAGCCATCCGGACGGTGCGCCCGGCATTCTGACCGGCTACGACCTCTACCCCGACCTGGAGGCAGTGATGGTGCAGTTCACCTGGTCGTTCCGTTTTTGAACCATGGGTGATCCGCACCCCATCGTGCGTCCCCTGGAGCTGCGCTTCGACCACCACCACTGGCGCGGGCACTTCGCCGCCATGGGCTGCCCCTGCGAGGTGCTGCTGGCGGTGGAGAGCGAGGAGGCGGCGCGCCGCCTGCTGGGGATCGCCGCCGCCGAGGCGTGGCGCATCGAGCAGAAGTACAGCCGATACCGTGACGACAACATCGTCCGCCGGATCAACCGTGCCGCCGGGGAGTGGTTGACGGTGGACGAGGAGACCGCCCGCCTGCTCGACTATGCCGATCTCTGCCACCGGCTCAGCGAGGGACGGTTCGACATCACCTCCGGTATCCTGCGGCGGGTGTGGCGTTTCCGGAAGGATGCCGCCCCGCCTGCCCCAGAAGCCGTGGAGGCGCTGCTGGAGCGGGTGGGGTGGGAACAGGTGGAGTGGCGGAGTCCGCGGCTGCGATTGCCGGAGGGGATGGAGATCGACCTGGGAGGGATCGGCAAGGAGTACGCCGTCGACCGGGTGGCCGGTCTGCTGGCGGGGCGCGAGGCGATGGGATACGTGGTCAACTTCGGCGGTGATCTGGCGGTGCGCGGGCTGCGCAGCAACCGGGAGCCGTGGGTGGTCGGCATCCGCAACCCGCGCACCCCCTCCGCCGGGCCGGTGGCCACCCTGCGCCTCACCGGCGCGGGTCTCGCCACCAGCGGGGACGCCGAGCGCTACCTCGAATTCCAGGGGCGTCGCTACGCCCATATCCTCGATCCCCGCACCGGCTGGCCGGTGGAGGAAGCGCCCGCCTCGGTCACCGTCCTGGCCGACAACTGCACCGAGGCGGGAATGCTCGCCACCTTCGCCATGCTGCACGGCGCGGAGGCGGAACGCTTCCTCGAGGCGCAGGGGCTCCGTCACTGGGTCTTCCGCGCCTGATCGCCCAACGGGAGGGGACCCGCGGCGCCGGCTGCGGTATCCTCCCCACCCATGTTCCACGTGGTCCTCTATCAGCCGGAGATCCCCCCCAACACCGGCAACGTGATCCGGCTCTGTGCCAACACCGGCGCCCGGCTGCACCTGGTGGAGCCGCTCGGTTTCCAGCTCGACGACCGGCGTCTCCGTCGTGCCGGTCTCGACTATCACGAGTTCGCCTCGCTGAGCGTCCACCCCTCCCTGGAAGCCTTTCTCGAGCGGGTGGCGCCGCCCCGCGTCTGGGCCTTCACCACCCGGGGCCGTCGCCCCCACGTGGAGGCCCGCTTCGCCGAGGGGGATGCCCTCCTGTTCGGGCCGGAGACCCGCGGCCTGCCGGAAGAGGTGCTCGCCGGCGTTGGAGCGGAGCACTGCCTGCGGCTGCCCATGCGCCCGGCGAACCGCAGTCTCAACCTCTCCAATGCGGTGGCCGTCGCGGTCTACGAGGCGTGGCGTCAGCTCGGTTTCCGGGGTGCGGAGTGAGCCCCGCCCCGGCGCGCCAGGCGTGCAGACACCGGCAGAGCGGGCCGGGAACAAGTCGTTACCCGCCAACATACGGAATGTTTTATGGAATATCTGATTTCGGCTTCACGCAATTTTCGGGATAACAGGCCGTTGAAAGACACGGTTTTTCGACGGCCTGTGCCGCGGTGCATGGATGCACCGCCGTTTTCAATGAGGCCAGCAGCCTGTCGGACTTTGACAGGCCGTCAGGTTCTGGTGCTTTCCGCGGGGGCCCGAGAGGCGGGAAGGCCCTCCCGGGGGACGCCGTAAACCCTTTTCGGCTGTGCTGTCCTGCTTCGCCGAAAAGGCCGGCCCCGCCATCCCTGGCGGGGCGTTCGGAGAGCTTCCTTCGTCCACTG
>JALTLT010000393.1 GCA_027001815.1 Gammaproteobacteria bacterium
ACGGGCCGACACGGGTGCTCCCGGACAAGGGGGACAAGAGATGTCAGCCCGGCAAATGGACGGGGTTCTCGACCACCCCCCCCGGATCGGAGAGAATGGGACAGTCGGGATGGATGAGGTCGAATACCAGGAGAACTCCACCCATGTACGGATTCCGCGCACTTCTTCTCGTCATGCTTCTTCAAGGCGCACCGGCGATCGCCCAGGAGGCTTCCACCCCGCCTCCGCACGGGGAAACGGCGGTAATCTCCCTCATCCACAGACCGGCGGCGGAGGTGGCGGGGCTGCTCGGCCCTCTGCTGCTGCCGGGCGAGGTGGCGATTCCCGATGGCGACCGACTGGTGGTGCGTGCGACCGCCCGGCGGATCGGGGAGATCACGGCACTCGCACGTGAACTGGACCGGCCTCCCCGACTGCTCAGGGTATCAGTACGACAGCGCCCTTTCGGCGCCACGGCCGACGCGGGGAGTCGCGTCTGGTCCACCGCAGACACCTCTATCCCGGTGACGCGGGTTCAGATGATCGAGGGACGTCCGGCATGGGTGCGAATCGGCCAGCGGGTACCCGTCGGGGAGAGCCGGCTTCGACAGGTGGAGGGCCAGTGGTACGTGGAGGATTCCGTCCGTTACCGCACTGTCACCAGCGGCTTCTTCGTGGAGGCGAGGGTGATCGGTGAACAGGCTCGTGTCACCATCAACCCGCAACTGGAGGGCGACGCTCCCGAGGCAGGTGGTCGCTTCGACCTGCAACGACTCCATACCACCCTCGTCGTACCTCTTGCACAGTGGATCTCCCTGGGCGGCGGCGGTACCGAACCGCTCTCTGCTACCTGGTCCACCCGTGACAACAGGGGCGGTGAGCTGGAGATCCGGGTGGAGGTGATCGATTCATCTCCGGGCAACTGACAGGATGTCGAAAAAGTCCATCCGCGGGCTTTTTCGACCCGAAAAAGAGGCCCTTCCCCGCGCGAGGAGAGGAAGGGCCAATACCCGTCGGACAGGTCCCGAACCACTCGGGCTTCGTTCGATCCGGCGACATACGTTTTCACCGGATCGACAAAACGTCAGCTCCCGAACACGTCGTGGGTGATGTTGTTGAACCACGAGTGGGCGTAGAGCACCTCACGCTTGCGGTACTTGGCGGGAGAGTCTGCAGGGGTGAGTCCACCGGCCCCCTTCACCTTCATGATCTTGCCATCCGGACCGAGCCGGTAGACCATCGCTACCGATATGCCGTCTTCCGGCGTGATGATGGAGTAGCAGGTGTTGACCCACGAGGGCACCGGCGGCTCCTTGCCCTGGAGGCTGGCCACCACCGCCGCCGCACACACCTTGGCCTCGGAATTGGCGGCATAACCCGACTTGGGCAACGGTTTTGCGATGCTGGCATCGCCGATCACATAGACACCCTTGTGGATGGTGGATTCGAAGGTGGCCTGGTCGACCGGGCACCACCCCTTGTCGTTGGTCAGGCCCGAAGCAAAGGCGATCTTGCCCGCCTTCTGGGGCGGAATGATGTTGATCACATCGCCCTTGAAGTTCTCCACCTCCGCCTTGACGGTCATGGAACCCGCATCCACCGCCTCGACCTTGCCTCCCTTGGAAGGCGGCAGCCACTCGATCATGGCCTTGTCGGTACCGTAGCCGTAGTAGCGCTTCCATCCCTGCATGAAGAGGCCGAACTTGGAGAACTTCTCCTTCGGATCGAGAACGATGATCTTCGATCTCGGCTTGTGCTTCTTCAGGTACCAGGCGATCTGGCAGGTCCGCTCGTAGGGTCCGGGCGGGCAGCGGAAGGGATTGGGCGGAGGGACGATGATCACCCGGCCGCCATCGGGCATCGCCTCGAGCTGCTTGCGCAACATGACGGTCTGCGGACCGGCCTTCCATGCATGCGGGATCTTGCTCTCCGCCACTCCAGCGTCGTATCCGCCGATCGCCTCCCAGCGGAAGTCGATGCCCGGCGAGACGATGCAGCGATCATAGGCAATGGCACCATGCCCCTTGGTGATCACCTTCTTCGCCCCCGCATCCACCTTCGTGGCGATGTCATGGATCACCTTGATGCCATCTCGCTTGAGGCCATCGTAACCAAACTTGATGGAATCCATCGAGCGCTCGCCACCGATCACCTCGTTGCTCATGAAGCAGGTGTAGTAATGACTATTGGCTTCGATGAGGGTGACATCGATGGAGGGATCGGCACGCTTGATGTAACGGGCCGCCGTAGCGCCACCGATACCACCGCCGACAATCACCACCTTGCCTCCCTTGCCGGCCAGTACCGCCGGACTGAAACCGAATGCACCCGCCGCGGTCGCCAGACCGGCCACCTTGACGAAATCTCTGCGTGTGATGTTGCTCATGTTCATTCTCCCCCTGTTGTTCAGTCGGTGGCGCTGCCGTAGAAGTGGAGCAGCTGGGTGAACGCCTCGTCACCCTTCTTCTCCTTCATCTTCTTGATGCGCTTGGCCATCTTCTTCGGCATCTCGCGGTCACCGCTCAGGAAGTCTTCGAGGGTGAATTCGAGATAGGGCATCCACTGCCCGGCAAGGATGCCGGCGTCGTCCTCCGTGGAACGCCCGCCATCCTCATGGCACTTCTCACAGTATTTCTTGTGCAGCTTGGCCCCCTTCCTGGCCAGCTTTGGATCCGTCGCCTGCGAATGCCGGACGAATTTCAGACTCGAGAAATGCTTCGCCATGAGCTTGATCTCTTCATCCGTATAGCCCTTGGCGATGCGACTCATGATGGTGCCTGGCCGGGCTCCGTCCC
>JALTLT010000394.1 GCA_027001815.1 Gammaproteobacteria bacterium
GGCGAAGGATCTGCTCGCCCTGGAAACCGAACAGCAGCACCAGCGTGGCCAGCAGTGCCGCCAGCGACCAGGGATGCAGGACTTTCAGCAGCCGGTTGAGGCGGGCGAAGCCGTGTTCCCGGCCGAGAACGATCCGGCGAACGAGGCTGGCGATGAACATCGGCACCACGATATACAGCAGTACCGACAGCAACAGGGTGTCCCAGGGCACGGTGATGTCGGAAAGCCCCAGCAGCAGCCCGACGATGGGCGCGAAAGCGAAGATCATGATCACGTCGTTGAGTGCCACCTGGGTGAGCGTGAAATGGGGCTCGCCCCGCGACAGATGGCTCCAGACGAAGACCATGGCCGTGCAGGGCGCCGCGGCCAGCAGGATCAGGCCGGCAACGTAACTGTCGATCTGATCCGCCGGCAACCAGGGCCGGAACCACCCGGAGATGAACAGCCAGGCCAGCAGGGCCATGGAAAACGGCTTGACGCCCCAGTTGACGAACAGGGTCACGGCCACGCCACGCCAGTGCTGATGCACACCCTTGAGCGCCCTGAGATCGATCTTCAGCAGCATGGGGATGATCATCAGCCAGATGAGCACGGCCACCGGCAGGTTGATCTGCGCCACCTCCAGACGCCCCACGGCCTGGAACAGGCCGGGAAAGACATGACCCAGGCCGATCCCGGCGAAGATGCACAGGAATACCCACAGGCTCAGATAGCGCTCGAAGAAGCCCATCCCGGCTCCGCTCTGGCGTTTGGCCGTGGTTTCGCACTGCGCCGTCATGCCGTTTCCGCCATCTGCAGACGCTGCAACAGATCCGCGACCCGGCGCCGGATCTCATCACGGCTGGCGCGAAATACCGCCATGATTTCTTCCTCGCTGCCGGTCGCCCTGGCCGGATCATCCAGCGGCCAGTGTTCCTTGCGGGTGCCGGAAGGCAGGGCAGGACAATGTTCGTCGGCATGGCCGCAGACAGTGACCACCAGATCGGCCCATTGCAGCATGTCGTCGGTGAGCCTGGTGGATTCCTGATCCGAGATGTCGATCCCGGCCTCGCGCATCACGGCAATGGCCCGCGGGTTCTTGCCATGGGCCTCGATGCCGGCGGATTTCGCATGCAGTCCGTCGCCGCCCAGGGCGCGCGCCCAGCCTTCGGCCATCTGGGAACGGCAGGAATTGCCGGTGCAGAGAAAGAGCAGGTTCATGGTTTCGATTCCTTATGTATATGTGTTTCGGATGTCGGGTGGATAGTCAAAGGGAGAAACGATCCTGATCCGACCCGTCAGATTCCCGATTCGTCCAGGTTGTTCGCAGCGGTTACCCGCCTTCAGGCGCAACAGGCCGCATCGGGGCGATTGGGCATCGTGGCAAGGGCCTTGCGATCGCCCTTGAAGGGTTCCCGGTGGCGAACCCCTTTTACCGTTGCCTCGAGTACAGCGTGTGCCCACCCCGGCAGCTCCGGATTGATACGGTAGAAAATCCACTGCCCGGCCCGACGGTCCCTGACCAGCCGGTTCTCGCGCAACTGTGCCAGGTGCCGCGAAACCTTGGGCTGTGAAACGCCCAGGGCGTGGGTGAGTTCACACACGCACAATTCACCTTCGATGGCCATCAACACCAGGCTTCGCAACCGGGTTTCGTCGGCAAGCTGCTTGTAGAATTGCACGGTGTCGATATTCATGGAACGAAATATACGTCATTTTATATATATGGACAAGCAGATACATCAGGGTCTCGATTCCTTACTATGGTACGGAATTTACACTTGCTCCATCACGAAGGAAGGAGGAGGTGTCATATCCCTGATTTCCCCTCCGAAGGGCTCGCCGGTCGGCGGTGTCCTGGCCGTGGTGATTCCGGTGATCACTGTGCTTCATGGATTGGAACGTGCCATCGAGCATCTATCAGGATGTTGAAAAGGGCCGGGACGGCCTTTTTCAACATCCTGGCAGGCCACGCAGCAACAGCCTGCTAAGTGTATTCTACGGACAGTAGGCGGAAAGTCCGACAGGCTGCCAACGCCTCTTTCGCAAGTTCTTCGGGCGAGGTGTTCCCGGTATCGAGTGAGAGGGCGAGGCCCCTCTCCTCTTCGTCGAGGGGATCGCCGCGCCGGGCGAGCTGCTGTTCCAGTACCCGCAGATCGGCCTCCGAGGGGTCGGTGGCGTACCGTGCCCGTTCCGTAACCCGCCGGCGCAACACCTCCGGGGAGGCCTCGACGTGGAGGATCACCAACGGGATATCCAGCTCCCCCGCCAGTTGGAGGAAAGGCTTCCGCCGTTTCCTTTCCAGGAAGGTGGCATCCACCACCACGTTGAAACCCGATTCCAGGGCCAGACGTGCGATCCTCCGCAGATGATCGAACACCCGGTCGCTGGTCTCCGGTGCATATCTCCCCTGCTGTTGCGGATGGAGCCGTTTTCGCTCCACGTCCGAGCGCAGCCAGACCGCCTCCAGTTGCGGGGTCAGGTGCCCCGCCACCACCGACTTGCCACTTCCCGAGAGGCCGTGCATCAGGACCAGGATCGGCGGGGGAGGGGCCAGCAGCCTTTGCGCCTCCCCCAGATAGCGTTCCACCGCCTCCCGGGTCTCCCTCTCCGCCGCGGCCTGAACCAGGCGGATGGCCGACACCTTGGCCCGCACCAGCGCCCGGTAGGTGGCGTAGAGGGGGAGCAGGGGCAACCCCTCGTAGTCTCCGGAGGCGGTCAGCCAGCCGTTGAGGAAGACCCATGCCAGGGCGGGTTCCCCGCGCACGTTCAGATCCATGAAGAGGAAGGCGATGTCGTTGATTGGGTCGATCCAGTAGAAAGCGGGATTGAATTCGATGCCGTCGAAGGGGACCACCTCCCCCTCCAGCAGGACCAGGTTCTGGAGATGGAGATCGCCATGACAGCAGCGGATCCTCCCCTGCCGGCGTCGCCGGATTCGCTCTCTCTGCCGCTCGAAGAGGCGGCCGACCCGCTCCTCGAGGGCAGCGAGTCGTTCCCCCCGCTCCCCCGGCGCCTCGGCGATGGGCGCGAAGTTCTCCTCGATCGCCTGCCACACCACATCCTCGCCTCCCCAGGGGGATGCCGGCGGGGGGCGATCGGCACGATCGTGGAAACGGGCCATCCTGTCGGCGAAGAGGGTCAGGTGGTGCGGTTGCAGCTCGCCCCGCTCCAGGATGTGATCGAGGCGTGCCTCGGGGGGAAATCGCCGCATCCGTACCGCGTATTCGATGGCCGGCTCCTCTTGCCAGAGGGGGGCCTCGGGGCTGCCGCCGATGGACCACACGTCGAGATAGAGTCGTGGCGCCAGGCGGCGGTTGAGGCGCAGTTCCTCCTGGCAGAAGTGACGTCGCAGGGAGAGGGTGGTGAAGTCGAGAAAGCCGAGGTCCACCCCCTTCTTCACCTTGTAGGCGTAGTCGCCGGCGAGCAGCACCCAGGAGATGTGGGTCTCGATGCACTCGACCCGCTGCACCTGGTGGGGGTAGCGTGCAGGATCGAGGAGTGCCTCCACGAGCCGGAGCTGGGCCTTCGGTGGGGTGATGCGTGACGTCATGGTCGAACCTCCCTTCCTCCCCAATCATAGCCGCCCGCCAGGTGGCTTGCGCGGGTCTCTCGCGGGGGGTGGTGCGGCATCCCGGTCGAAGGCCGACGGCCTTTTTCAACATCCTGTTAATATACGCCCCTCCTGGAAAGAGGCCTCGGGAGGGGGAGATCGGTGAAGGGGAGGAAAAGGGTGGCGAAAAGCGCCGGCGGAAAGGCCGCCCGCAAGGGGCGGACCAAGAGGAGCGGAACCGGGCACCGCCGGCATCGATCCTGGCGCCGGGTCCTCGCGGCTCTGCTGCTGCTCCTGGTGATGGTCGGTGCCGTCTGGGTCGGGCTGCTGGATCTGAAGGTGCGCCACCGTTTCGAGGGGAGCATGTGGTCCCTCCCGGCCCGCGTCTACGCCCGCCCCCTCGAACTCTATGCGGGTCTCGAGATCGGGCGTGCCCAGTTGCGGCGTGAGCTGGAGCTGGCTCGCTACCGGGCGGTACGACGTCCGGATGAACCGGGGGAGTACCGGCTCCTCCGCGAGCGTCTGGAGATCTCTACCCGCCCCTTTCGCTTCTGGGATGGGGAGGAGCCGGGACGGCACGTGGTGGTGCGCCTCGAATCGGGGAGGGTGGCGGGCATCCGCGGGGTCGGTGGTGACGAGATCCCTCTCCTGCGACTCGATCCGGCCCTGGTGGCCAGTTTCTATCCCGCCCACCGGGAGGATCGTCTGCTGGTCCGGCTGGAGGAGGTGCCACCGCTGCTGGTGGACGGGCTGCTCTCAGTGGAAGATCACCGTTTTCTCGAGCACCATGGCCTGGTGCCGGGAGCGATCCTGCGCGCCCTCATCGCCAACCTGCGGGCGGGGCATACCGTCCAGGGGGGGAGCACCCTCACCCAGCAACTGGTCAAGAACTTCTTCCTCGGTAACCAGCGTACCCTCGCCCGCAAGCTCGAGGAGGCGGTGATGGCCCTGCTGGTGGAGCTCCATTTCAGCAAGCGGCAGATCCTCGAGGCCTACCTCAACGAGGTCTACCTGGGGCAGGAGGGCGAGCGCTCCATCCACGGTTTCGGCCTCGCCGCCCGCTTCTGGTTCGACAAGCCCCTGGAGCGGCTCGCCCTCCATCAGCAGGCGCTGCTGGTCGGACTGGTCAAGGGTCCCTCCTGGTACGATCCCCGTCGCCACCCCGAGCGTGCCCTTGAACGGCGCAACCTGGTGCTGAAGATCATGGCCGAGCGCGGGGTGATCGATCGCCGGACGAGTGAGGAGGCGGCCGCCCGCCCCCTCGACGTGACCCCGCAGGCGCCGGCGGGGCACAGTCGCTACCCGGCGTTCGTGGAGCTGGTGCGCCGCCAGCTTCGGGGACAGTACCGGGAGGAGGAGCTGCGCAGCGCCGGGTTGCAGATTCATACCACCCTCGATCCCTGGGTGCAGGAGCAGGCCCAGAAACGGCTCGCCGAGAGGCTGGCGGTCCTGGAGAAGGGGCGCGGGATCGAGCGGGGCTCCCTGCAGGGAGCCGTGGTGGTGAGCCGCGCGGCAACCGGCGAGGTGTTGGCCGTGGCAGGTGGGCGGGAGGGCCGATACGCCGGCTTCAACCGGGCGCTGGATGCCCGCCGGCCGGTGGGATCGTTGATCAAGCCGCTGGTCTACCTCGCGGCCCTGGAACAGCCGCGGCGCTACACCCTCGCCACCCTCCTCGACGATTCCCCTCTCACCCTCGTGGACGAGCGGGGCGAGCGCTGGAGCCCCCGAAACTACGACGGCCGTTTCCATGGCCGGGTACCCCTCTACCTGGCGCTGGCCCACTCCTACAACGTGGCGACGGTGCGGCTGGGCATGGAGGTGGGGGTCGAATCGGTGGTGGAGCTGCTCCATCGGCTCGGTCTCGAACGGGAGGTGACGCCGTGGCCTTCCCTCCTGCTGGGCGCCGTCTCTCTCTCTCCGCTGGAGGTGGCGCAGCTCTACCAGGGGCTGGCGGACGGAGGGTTCACCACCCCCCTGCGGGCGATCCGCGCGGTGCTGGATGCACAGCACCGGCCCCTCTCCCGCTATCCGCTGGACATCGTCCAGGCGGTGGACGACCGCACCGCCTTCCTGACCACCGCAGCCCTGGAGAGGGTGGTTGCGGAGGGGACCGCACGGGGTCTGAAGGGGATGTTGCCCGACAGCCTGCGGGTGGCCGGCAAGACCGGTACCACCGACGATCTGCGTGATAGCTGGTTCGCCGGTTTCAGCCGCGACCACGTGGCGGTGGTCTGGGTGGGGCGTGACGACAACCGTCCCATGGGGTTGAGCGGTGCAGCCGGGGCGCTGGGTGTTTGGGGCCGGGTGATGGGCGGCCTCCCCACCCGGCCCCTGAGACCCGATCCGCCCGCCGGCATCGAGTACGCCTGGATCGATCCCGTCACCGGCCTGCGTACTGGCGAGGGGTGTGAGGGGGCGGTGCGGCTCCCCTTCGTCGTGGGGAGTCTTCCGTCTTTCGGTGAGGGCTGCGGGTCGGGTATCGTGGAGTGGCTGAAGGGGTTGTTCGGAGAGCGCGAATGAGGCGGATGGTGATGCGGCTGGCCTTGGGGCTGGTGATGTCGGGCGGGGTGGCGGGTTGTGGTTCCGTGCCGCCGGCGCCGGTGGAGGAGCCGGGGGATGCCCTCTCGCGTGGGCGGCAGGAGCCGCCGCGGGAGCCGGCTTCCGCCCCCGGCGCAGCCGTGGATGCCCTGCTCGCCCGGGCCGACCGTGCCTGGGAGGAGGGGCAGACGGGCCAGGCGGCGGTGATCCTCGAACGCGCCCTGCGGCTGTCGCCGGACGACCCGGCCATCTGGTTCCGCCTCGCCCGGGTCCGTCTGGAACAGGGCCGCCACGCCCTCGCCGCCTCCCTGGCCCGCCGCTCACTCTCGCTCTCCGGGGGTGACGGCGGCGTGGCGGAGGCGGCGCGGGAGCTGCTGGAGGCGGTCTGTTCCGCTACCGGCGGGGCCATCTGCTCCCCCTGAAGAGGCCGGCCCCCTTCAACACCGGAGGAGCGGTGTCACCGGCGGGATCGGGCCGACGCTTGCGCTCTCTCCTGCTAAGCTTGATCTGGCAGGCTGTTGAAAAACAGGTTTTTCGACAGCCTGTGCCGCAGTGCAGGGATGCACCGCCGTTTTCAATGAGGCCAGCAGCCTGTCGGACTTTGACAGGCGGTCAGGTTCTGGTGCTTTCCGGCGGGGTCCCGAGAGGCGGGGATGGGTTCCCGCGAGGTTTTTCCCGGCGCAGGAGGTAAAGATGTCCGACAGCGAACTGGTGGTGCCCTTCGACCGGCTCGAGATGGGTGATGTGGCCCGGGTGGGGGGCAAGAACGCCTCCCTGGGAGAGATGATCCGCAATCTGAGATCCGCCGGGGTGCGGGTCCCTGACGGTTTCGCCACCACCGCCGATGCGTTTCGTCTCTTCCTTCGCCACGCAGGGCTGGATCGCCGGATCGAGCAGCGGCTGGCGGGGCTCGACGTGGACGATATCGCTGCCCTGCAGGCGGCGGGGGCGGAGATCCGCGGCTGGATCGTGGAGACCCCCCTGCCCGCGGTGCTGCGTGAGGCGATCGAGCGGCACTGGCACCGGCTCGCCGAGGGGCAACCGGAGGGGTTCGCGGTGGCGGTGCGCTCCTCGGCGACTGCCGAGGATCTGCCGGAGGCGTCGTTTGCCGGCCAGCAGGAGACCTTCCTCAATGTCCGTGGCCTCGACGCCGTGCTCGAACGGGTGCGGGAGGTCTACGCCTCGTTGTACAACGATCGGGCCATCGCCTATCGGGTCCACCAGCATTTCGACCACTCGTCGGTGGCCCTCTCCGCGGGCATTCAGCGCATGGTACGCAGCGATCGGGGCGCCGCCGGGGTGATGTTCACCCTCGATACCGAGTCGGGCTTCGACCGGGTGGTCTTCATCACCGCCGCCTGGGGGCTGGGCGAGACGGTGGTCCAGGGAGCGGTCAACCCCGACGAGTTCTACGTCCACAAGCCGACCCTCCAGGCCGGCCGTCCGGCGGTGCTGCGCCGGGTTCTGGGGAGCAAGGCGATCCGCATGGTCTACGAGGATGGGGGAACCACCCGTACGGAGGAGGTGGAGGAGGCGCTGCGCATGCGCTTCTGCCTCGACGAGGCCCAGGTGGAGGAGCTGGCCCGCCACGCCATCGCCATCGAGGCCCACTACGGCCGCCCCATGGACATCGAGTGGGCCCTCGACGGAGTGGATGGACTGCTCTACGTGGTCCAGGCGAGGCCGGAGACGGTGAAGAGCCGCGATCACGGCCGGGTCATGGAACGCTATGAACTGAAGGGGCGCGGTGAGGTCCTCGCCACCGGGCGGGCCATAGGCCAGAAGATCGGTGCGGGCACCGCCCGCGTCATTCTCGACCTCTCGGAGATGAAGAAGGTGGGAGAGGGTGACGTGCTGGTCACCGACATGACCGATCCTGACTGGGAACCGATCATGAAGCGGGCCGCGGCCATCGTCACCAACCGCGGAGGACGGACCTGCCATGCGGCGATCATCGCCCGGGAGCTGGGTATCCCCGCGGTGGTGGGCTGTGGAGACGCCACCGAGAGGGTGACCGACGGCACCGAAGTGACCGTCTCCTGTGCCGAGGGGGAGACCGGCAACGTCTATGCGGGACGACTCCCCTTCGAGGTCCACCGTACCGAGGCGGGCAGCATGCCGGAGTTGCCGGTGAAGATCATGATGAACGTGGGCAATCCGGAGCGCGCCTTCCACTTCGCCCAGCTCCCCAATCACGGGGTGGGACTGGCGCGGCTCGAGTTCATCATCAACAACATGGTGGGTATCCATCCCCGGGCGCTCCTCGAATACGAGAGCCTCGACCCTCCCCTGCAGGAGGAGATCGACCGGCGCATCGCCGGCTATGCCGGCCCGGTGGAGTTCTACGTGGAGCGGATCCGCGAGGGGGTGGCGACCGTTGCCGCCGCCTTCCATCCCCACCCGGTGATCGTCCGCATGTCCGACTTCAAGTCCAACGAGTATGCCAACCTGCTGGGGGGGGAGCGCTACGAGCCGGAGGAGGAGAATCCCATGATCGGCTTCCGTGGCGCCTCCCGCTACTGCTCGGCCGCCTTTCGCGAGGCCTTCGCCCTGGAGTGCCGGGCCATGAAGCGGGTACGTGACGAGATGGGGCTCACCAATGTGGAGCTGATGATCCCCTTCGTGCGCACCGTGGAGGAGGGGCGCGAGGTGGTCGAGATTCTCGCCAGCGAGGGGCTGCGGCGGGGGGAGAATGGCCTGCGCCTGATCATGATGTGCGAGATCCCCTCCAACGCCCTGCTGGCGGAGCGGTTCCTGGAGCACTTCGACGGCTTCTCCATCGGCTCCAACGATCTCACCCAGCTCACCCTCGGCCTCGATCGCGACTCCTCCCTGGTGGCGGATCTGTTCGACGAACGGAACGGGGCAGTGAAGGCGCTCATGGCCATGGCCATCGAGACCTGCCGCAGGGAGAATCGCTACATCGGCATCTGTGGCCAGGGACCGTCGGATCACCCGGACCTGGCCGACTGGCTGCTGGAACAGGGGATCACTTCCATCTCCCTCAACCCCGATACGGTGATCCGTACCTGGCTCCACCTCGCGGAACGGCATGGCGAACGGCCCCTCAGAGGATAGCGGCGGGAGGGAGGTCCCTCCGCGCACCGTCTTCCTGGTGTCGGACTCCACCGGCATCACGGTGGAGAACGTCGCCCACAGTCTGCTGGCCCAGTTCGGCGACCTGCGCTACAGGCAGATCGAGTTCCCCTTCGTGGACAGTGCCGAGAAGCTGGAGTGGGTGGTGGAACAGATCCAGGCCCAGGCGCGGCGGGACGCGGCGCCACCGGTTGTCTTCAGTTCCCTGATCCGCCCGGAACTGCGCCGGCGGCTGGAAGAGCTTCCTCTCCTGGTACTGGACATCTTCGACTGCTTCCTGGAGCCCCTGCAGCGGGAGCTGGGCAGTGCCCCCAACCACGCCCTCGGACGCTCCCACGGGATCGTCAGCGAGCACGCCTACAAGGGGCGGATCGAGGCGATCAACTTCGCCCTCGCCGCCGACGACGGTCTCCGGGTGCGCGACTATCGACGGGCCGATCTGATTCTGGTGGGGGTCTCCCGTTCCGGCAAGACACCGGTCTCACTCTTCCTGGCCATGCAGTACGGCCTGTTCGTGGCCAACTATCCCCTGGTGGACGAGGAACTCGAGGTCGAGAGGCTGCCTGACTCGCTGCGCCCCTACACGCCCCGCATCCATGGGCTCACCATCGACCCGGTCCGGCTCCACCGCATCCGCAGCGAACGCCGTCCCGACAGCCGCTATGCGAGCCTGGAACAGTGTCGCTGGGAGGTCGCCCGGGCGGAGACCATCTTCCGCATGGAGAAGATCCCGGTCCTCGACACCACAGCCATGTCGGTGGAGGAGATCGCCGCCACCATCCTGCAGCGAACCGGGAGGAGACGTTTCCCCGCAGAATGAAGGGAGCGCACTGTGGTGCGGTGTCGCCCCCACTCGCGGATATGGTGATCCCCCTCCCACCGCGACGCGTGACGGAGTGCGGCAGCCTTTCGGAGAATCGTTCCCCCCTATGCCCCGGTCCGATCTTGAAGGTATGATGGAGCCGGCGAACGGCTGGAGACCTTCACAGGCTGTCGAAAAGGACCGCTCTTCGACAGCCTGTGAGCCCGAAAATTGCACGAAGCCGCCTGACAGAATCAGGCTGCTGAAAAAATGTTGTTTTGCAACAGCCTGTTATTAACCCGGCAAGGGTTTGCATTACATTCAGCCACAGCCAGCGCTTTCACAGCGAGGCGGACAGGCGCCGTCGCAGTCATTCTGCGGCAAGCCTGGCCAACATAGCTGTGGGAGCGCTGGCTGTGGCCCACTCAATTTTATTTTCGGAATCTCTGAACAATTCATCCCTGAATTGTCAGAGTACGGGAGCCGAAAAACGCGGTTTTCGGCTCCCTTGCAAAATCGATCACCTGCGGTGATCGATTTTGGCGGCACATCCCTGTGCCGCAGGAATCTCTGAATAAATCAGAGATTCCTTACAATAGGTTGGGCGCTTTGGATTTGCGCCGGCTCGGTGTTGCGGCGCTTGCCAAGGGAACAACCCTTGCCTGCGCACCGCGCCTTGATCCGACGCAA
>JALTLT010000395.1 GCA_027001815.1 Gammaproteobacteria bacterium
AACGTCGGCCTGGGTCCGCTGCATACGCAGTACGACTCCAAGCCCTGCGTGGCCTACACCTCCATCTACGTCGATTCCATGATCACCAAGTGGGACTACTGTAAGGGCAAGGTGCTGGATCAGCTCCCCATCCATTACAATGTCGGCCACCTGATGACCATGGAGGGCGATTCCGTCTCCCCGGACGGCAAGTACCTGGTGGCCCTCAACAAGCTGGCCATCGATCGCTTCGCCCCGGTGGGTCCCCTGCATCCGCAGAACCATCAGCTCATCGACATCAGCGGCGACAAGATGCAGCTCCTGTATGACATGCCGCTGCCTCTCGGCGAGCCGCATTACGCGGTGGCGATCAAGGCCGACAAGCTGAAGCCGGTGGTCCGTTACCGCTCCGGTTGGGACAGCCGCGCCGACAAGCGGTCGCCCTGGAAGACCCGCGCCGGCCGCGAGAAGCAGGAGCGCACCTGCGACGCCAACGGCAAGTGCACCGTGCATGTGTACGGCACCACCATCCGTTCGCACATCACTCCGGAGATCATCGAGGTGGAAGAGGGCGATACCGTCTCCCTGCACTTCACCAACCTGGAGCGTGCGGAGGACGAGGTGCACGGCTTCGCACTGTATGGTCAGAACGTCCAGCTCTCCATCGAGCCGGGCAAGACCGCTTCCGCCACCTTCGTGGCTGACCGTCCGGGAGTCTATCCCTACTACTGCACCGAGTTCTGCTCGGCTCTGCATCTGGAGATGGAAGGCTACCTGCTGGTCCGTCCGAAGGGCTACAAGGCCAAGGCTGGCGGCCTGAAGGCAGGCACCACCTACACCAAGGCGGACTACGAGAAGCAGGTGAAGACCAACCTGGAGACCCAGAAGGTCATCGACCAGGTGGTCAAGTTCATCACCAGCCACAACTACAAGGACTTCCCGACTGTTGTGGCCCTGGTGGAGGACGCCACCGACCAGCTCGCGTTCGCCAAGGAGGCTCGCAAGAAGGCTGAGGCAGCCGCCGCCAAGGGCGACTGGAACAACGCCATGCTGTGGGCCAACCAGTGGTGGCAGTATCAGGTCAAGACCGCGGACCTCGGTCTGCGCGCCAAGACCTACCTGGAAGAGAGCGGCGCCAAGAAGATCAAGTGATCTGACGGGTTCCGCTATAACCTGAACGACAGGGGGGCGTCGGTCGACGCCCCCCTGTCTTCAACTTAGAATCGAGGAAATGCAATGCTGAAGAAACTGGCTTTCTCCGCCGTGCTGGGCGCCACTGTGGCACTGGCTCCCGTCGGTTCCGCGCTGGCGCTCGATGGTGCCCAGCTCTACAAGACCAAGACTTGCCTGACCTGCCATGGCAAGGACGGAAAGACTCCGATCATGAAGAACTATCCGAAGATCGCGGGTCAGAACAAGGAGTATCTCCTTCAGCAGATGAAGGACATCAAGAGCGGCGCACGCAACAACGGCATGACTGCGGCCATGAAGGGCATCATGCATCTCGTCTCCGACGAAGAGATGGAGGCACTCGCGGATTACATCTCCAAGATGCAGCCCTGACGGAATCCGACCGGGCGCCGCCCGGCACCGCATGGCACGGAACGGCCTGTACTGATCGAGATTGGCACAGGCCGTTTTCTTTTGCCTGAGGATTTCCGCGCGGCGCTCCCAGGGTGTGTTCCCGCGGCGATGCGTCACGCCGCGGGAGCGGCGTGACGAGAGAAACCCGGCGGTCCCGGGTTTTGATTTCCTGGTGACGCCGGTCCCCCGGCGTCACCCGTGGCAGGCGACGCTCCCGCGTCGCGCGAATCCGGCGCCACGTTCGAGCCGCCTGCGGCGGCATTTGCCGGATGCGCCGCGGGGCGGCTTATCCGGCCTACGGGAGACGGGGGTGTAACGGGTGGATTTTCCCTGGTGACGCCGGTCCCCGGCGTCACCCGTGGCAGGCGACGCTCCCGCGTCGCACGAATCCGGCGCCACGTTCGAGCCGCCTGCGGCGGCATTTGCCGGATGCGCCGCGGGGCGGCTTATCCGGCCTACGGGAAACGGGGGTGTAACGGCTGGATTTCCCTCCCGGCCCCCCGCCGACACCTGTAGGCCCGATAAACGAAGCGCATCGGGCAATTCCCGCGAAGCGGGAACAAAGCGCATCGGGCAGATTCTCCTGGTGACGCCGGTCCCCCGGCGTCACCCCGGTGGCAGGCGATGCTCCCGCGTCGCGCAACCGGGGTTGGACACCGTGAGGAAATAACCCGCGTTATTTCCTCCTCGTGAGACGTAAGGTAGGGTATTGGCCGCCGTGTGGCAAAATACCGCGAATACGATTCGTTACCGACATCAATACTGCCCTCTCATCCCGAAGGTCGGGGGAAGAGGAGACGCAACCGGGTGAATGACGTGACCAGAGCAAGTATCTCCTGGACGGCCGCGGTGTTCTTCATCGTGGTGGGTATCGTTCTGTGGGGCGGCTTCAACACCGCCCTCGAGGCGACCAATACGCTCGAATTCTGTATCTCCTGCCACGAGATGCGGGACAACGTATATCAGGAATACAAACAGTCCGTTCACTACCGCAACCCCGCCGGCGTACAGGCCACCTGCCCCGACTGCCATGTGCCCAAGGAGTGGGTGCCCAAGCTGATCCGGAAGATCCGGGCCTCCAAGGAGCTCTTCTACTGGATGACCGGCGAGATCGACACCCGGGAGAAGTTCCTTGCCAAGCGACTGGAGCTGGCCACCCACGAATGGGAGAGGATGAAGGCCGCCGACTCCCA
>JALTLT010000396.1 GCA_027001815.1 Gammaproteobacteria bacterium
GGGCGCTTTGGATTTGCGCCGGCTCGGTGTTGCGGCGCTTGCCAAGGGAACAACCCTTGCCTGCGCACCGCGCCTTGATCCGACGCAAATCCATAGCGCTGAATATAATGTAAACCCTTGCCGGGTTAATAACAGGATGTTGTAAAAGGCCGTCCTGGCCTTTTACAACGCCGGAAGCCGAAAATGCGATTTCCGGCTTCCTCACGTTTTCAATGACTTGCCGTCATTGAAAACGGCGCTGCATCCCTGCACCGCAGCACAGGCTGTCGAAAAACGGTGTTTTTCAACAGCCTGCCAAACCCACGGCCCGGGGCGGCCGTCCGGGTGGGACGGAGCGGGGCGCCGCAACCCCGCTTCACCCCTCACGGGCCGGACGCCGTCGGCTCCTCGCCCGCCTCCACCGCCTCCAGCCGCCCGTCACGCACCTGGAGCCGCAGGCGGCCGGCCAGGAAGGCCTCCAGAGGGGGGCCCACCACCAGTTCCCTCCAGCCACCGAGCACCTCGCGACGACCGGCCACCACCATCTCCTCCAGCTCCTTTCGACCGGCGATCATGGAGGCGCTGATGCCGTGCCGCTCCGCCTCCAGGCGCACCAGGGCCATCATTGCATCCACCAGTGCCGACTCCGCGGCGGTCGGTTTGTGGCGCCGCTTCGCCCGGGGCCACTCCGCCTCCGGAACCTGGAGACCCCGCGCCACCACCGCCAGCAGCTCGTCGGCGAGGCTCTCCAGTTGCCGCTTCTCGAGGCCGCGGATGCGCGACAGGGCCTGGCGGTCGGCGGGCTGGAAGCGCGCGATATCCACCAGCACCTCGTCCTTGAGGATCCAGCGGCGGGGTCGGTCGAGGCGCATGGCCCGCTCCTCCCGCCAGGCGGCGAGCTCACGCAGCACCGCCAGGGCCCGCCCCTTGAGCCGCTGGGCATCCCGCACCCGCGCCCACATCTCGCGCGGCTCCACCCGGTAGAGGGCGGGGTCGGCGAGGCGGTCGAAGTCGCGCTCCAGCCACTGCAGGGTACCGCGCTTCTCCAGCTCCGCCCGTTGCAGGGGGTAGAGCTGCGCCAGATAGTGGACGTCGTCGACGGCGTAGGCGAGTTCCTCCTTCGACAGGGGGCGTCGGGACCAGTCGGCCCGGGTGTGGTGCTTGGCCAGCTCAACGCCGCAGTAGCGGGAGACCAGCGCCGCATATCCCACCTGATCCCCGTGGCCGAGGAGGGCGGCGGCGATCTGGGTGTCGTAGACCGGTGCCGGCAGGCGTCCGGCCAGATGGAGAAAGAGCTCCAGGTCCTGCCGGGCGGAGTGGAACACCTTGATCCGGCCCGGCTCCAGCAGCAGTTCCATGAGCGGGCCCAGGTCGATTCCCGGCGCGAGGGGATCGACCACCGCCTGCAGGTCAGGCGTGGCGATCTGGATCAGGCAGAGCTGCGGAAAATAGGTTCGCTCGCGCAGGAACTCCGTGTCGAGCGCGAACCACCCGGCGGGTCTCAGTCGCTCGACGAGGGTGGCGAGGGCCGCATCGTCCGCAACATGCAGGAAGCCGGCCGAACCGCCTTCGTTCATTCGGCTTCGTCCAGCGGGATGAGATCCACCGGATGGTCCGGCGCGCCGCTGACCTTGCCCAGCAGATCACGCAGGGCCGATTGGATCGCCTCCTCCAGGGTGGGGTGATAGAAAGGCGTCGAGAGGAGTTCGAAGACAGTCATCTTCTGGTGGATGGCCAGGGTGAGGAAGTGGGCGAGATCCTCCGCCTTGAAGGCGATCATCTCGGCCCCCAGCAGACGCCCCCCCTCCTTCTCCGCATAGAGGCGGATCACCCCCTGGTTCTTGCCGGCGATCAGGGCACGCCCCATCGGTCCCATGCGCATGGCGCCGATGGCGACGCGGTCGTGGTCCATCTCCGCCCAGCGCATGCCGACGGTGGCGATGTTGGGGTCACAGAAGTTGATGGCCAGCAGCGGTTTGCGGCGGAAGGCCATGGGCTCGTCGCGCATGGCGTTGAAGCCGGCGATACGCCCTTCGTCGGCCGCCTCGTGCAACACCGCGCGGCTGCCGGTCACATCGCCGGCGATGAAGATGGGAAGACCGTCCACCTGCATGGTGAAGGGGTTGAAGGGGGGGATGCCGTGGGTGTCGAGCTCCAGGCCCAGCACCTCGAGACCGAGCCGGTCCAGGTTGGGGCGGCGGCCCATGGAGACCAGCACCTTGTCGACCACCACCTCACGCTCACCGGCGACCACCTTGATGCGATCCCCCTCGCCGACCAGCTCGGCGCTCTCGCCCAGCCAGAGGGGGAAGTCGCGGCCGATCACCTCCACGGCGGTCTGGCTCACCACCGGGTCCTGCAGACCACCGATGGTCTCGAGCCGGTCGATGCCGGTCACCTCCACTCCCAGACGGGCGAGCGCCTGGCCCAGCTCGAGTCCGATCACCCCCAGGCCGACCACCGCCATCGATCGCGGCAGGGTCTCCAGCTCGAACAGCTCGTCGGTGGTGATCACGCGGTCGCCGAATGCCCGCCACGGCTCGGGAACGACCGGCCGCGAGCCGGTGGCGACGACGATCTTCTTCGCCCGGATCCGCTGACCGTCGTCGATCTCCAGCAGGTCGGGTTCGACAAAGCGGGCGTAGCCCTCGATAAACTCCTCCCCCATCTCGTCGGTGGTGCTGGAGAGGACACGATCGACGAAGTTGTCGCGAAGGTCGCGCACGTGCTCCATCGCCTCGACCCAGTCCACCTGGAGCCCCTCACCTCCCGA
>JALTLT010000397.1 GCA_027001815.1 Gammaproteobacteria bacterium
GTCGGGGGGTGTCGAGGGGGCGGAGGTGCTTGCGGAAGCGGGACGGCTGGAGGAGGCACGGAAGCTCCTTGAAGACGAGGTGGAACGGCGTCCCGGTGACCGCCGGGCCTGGAACGACCTGGGCGCGATTCGTTTCGAGAGCGGGGATCTCTCCGGCGCTCTCGATGCGTTGCGCCGGGCGTATGAGCTGGATACCCGTCATCCCGACACCGTTGCAAATCTATCCACCGTTCTCGAGCGGCTCGGTTACGCCGAAGATGCCGCGCGGGTGAGGGAAGCGGCAGACGTCGGGGAGCAGGGGGAGAGGGGGCCCGAAGCGGATCTGGAAAAGGCGGAAACGCTGGTGGAACAGGGGGAGCTCGGCGCCGCGCGAACTCTCCTTGCGGAGTTGTGCGAGAGATTTCCACAGGATCGCCAGGCATGGAACGACCTGGGCGTGGTTTGCTTTCTGCAGGAAGACCTCGCCGGCGCTCTCGACGCACTCTGTCGCGCCTATGAACTCGAAGCGGGGCACCCCGATACCTCCGCCAATCTGGTTGCGGTGCTCACTCGCATGGGATATCACGAGGAAGCGGATAGGATGAGGCAAGGTGCCCGGCAGGAAGCGGATGGCGCAAGCCCCGAAACCGCTCAGCGGCATGAGGCGGATCCCTCCGCGCCGGTTGTCAGCGATGAGGAGAGACACGCGTCGCGGGCTTCCAGAGATCCTTCCGGGGATCGGAAGAAGACCGGTCCCTACCGCATCAGCGCGCTGGTATCTACCTACGCCTCCGAGGAATTCATCGCCGAGTGTCTCGACAACCTCCTCTCGCAGACGGTTGCGGACCAGATCGAAATCATCGTCGTGGATGCAGCCTCACCGGAAGGAGAGGGAGAGATCGTCCGCGAATACCAGAAGCGTCACGACAACATCCGCTACATCCGCACCCCCGAGCGCATCGGTATCTACGCCGCCTGGAACGTCGCCATCCGCGAGGCGAGCGGAGAATACCTCATCAGCGCGAGCACCAACGACATTCTGGCCGAAGATGCCTGTGAACGCCTCATGCGGGTTCTGGACGAGAATCCCGAGGTGGCATTGACCTATGGCACGGTGTTGATGACGCCGAACCCTCACGAGACATTCGATGACTGCACCGTGAGCAGTGCCTATATCTGGAAACCCTATTCTCCCTCTCTCCATTACCTGGAGTGGCAGGGAGGGCCGCACGCCATGTGGCGGCGCTCGGTGCATGACGAGATCGGTCTGTTCGATGAGAGCTTCACGGCTCTCGGGGACCAGGATATGTGGTTTCGCATCGGCGAGCGTTTCGGGGTTCTTCCCATCGGCAAGGTGACTTCCCTGCATTGGGTGACACCCGATTCACTCTCCAACGAGCTGGATCGGGCGGAAAGGGAGGGCCAGAAGATCCGGGTGCGCTACAGTGAACGATATGGCTATCGTGTCTGGCAGCGGCTGTACGGTCTCGATCTCGTCGATGCGGAGGTGATGGCCGAACGCATGTCTGCCTTGTGGAAATCGCGGCCGGTCTGGCATCTGGTGCTGCGCGCGGAGAGCGGCGATGAGGAAGCCGTAGCCACCACGGTAGAGAGCCTGCGGGCACAGCTCTATGACGGCTGGCATCTGAGCATCATTGCCCCGCCTGCCTTCGATGCGGCACGCTGCGGTATCGGTCCCGGGGAACAGAAGATCACCCTGCAGAAGATCGGTGCTGGAGAGTCGTCTCTCCGGGCGGTCGAGGAAACGATAGAGCGGGTGTCCGGCGACTGGGTCGCGCTGGGGGAACCCGGTCTGCGGTTCGAGCCACATCTGACCGCCCGGCTCACCGATTACTCGCAGATCCACCCCGAATGGCGTGCCATCTTTTCCGATGACGACGTGATCGACTCGAGGGGAGAGAGGCAATCGCCCCGATTCAAGCCCGATTTCAACTACGACATGGTACTCGCTCAGGACTACCTGGGCGTCTGCTTCGTCCAGCGCGCCGTGCTCGGGGAACTGGGCGGGTTCCGCGATTTCCCCGGTGCCGAGACATACGATGTAATCCTCCGGCTTTGGGAATCGGCGGGAGACAATGCCATCGGCCATCTGGATGAACCGCTGATCCACTTTCCCCGGGAGATCGATCTGCGGGATACGGAGTCGGTTCGTCATCAGGTGGTGGAGTCCCACCTTGGCCGCCGCGGCGTCGAGGCGGGAGTGGGCGAGGGGCTGGTGCCAGGCACCCTGAGGGTGTCGTGGCAGCACGAGGGGCCGGCGCCCATGGTGAGCATCATCATCCCGACACGGGATGCATTTCATCTCGTCGAACACTGTGTGGAAAGCATACTGGAGAAGACGCGCTATCCCAATTACGAAGTGATCGTCGTGGACAACCAGAGTACCGACCCCGATCTGCTCGAATACCTCGATCGCAAGGTGGCCGAGACGGGGGGACGTATCCGTGTGATTCCCTATGACCACCCCTTCAACTATGCCGCCATCAGCAACCTGGCAGCCCGCGAGGCGCGCGGCGACTACCTGGTGCTGCTCAACAACGACACGGTGGTGCTGCAGGAGCAGTGGCTGGAGAACATGCTGATGCACGCGCGGCGTCCCGATGTCGGTGTGGTCGGTGTGCGACTCACCTATGCCGAAAGGGGCATCGTCCAGCATGCGGGGGTGGTGCTCGGGTTCTCCGGTGTTGCCGGGCATCCATTTTCGGGAAAATACCGTTTCGACGATCCCGGCCCCCTCAACCGCCTGCAGGTGGACCAGGAGTACTGCGCCGTCACCGCCGCCTGCATGATGATCTCCCGCGGGTTGTGGCTGGAGCTTGGGGGGATGGACGAGGAGAATTACGTCATCTGTTTCAACGACGTCGATCTCTGCCTGCGGGTCCGGGAGGCAGGTTACCGGGTGATCTGGACGCCGTGGGTCACCCTGATCCACAAGGAATCGCAGACGCTGTTACCGCCCGCCGCCCAGCGGGAGAGACCCGAATACATTCTGCGTTTGGAGCAGCGGCGCAAGGAGAGCAGGATGTTGCGACGGAGGTGGGAGGCGCTGATCCAGCGTGATCCCGCATACAACCGCCATCTCACCCTCGTGGATGGCGACGGTATCGTCGAGAACCGGATGGTGTGCAACTGGGATCCGCGGTTTCATGAACGGCCACGACTGCTCGCGCTCCCCGCGGGCAGCGGCGGCTGTGCGGAGTACCGTGTCTGGGCCCCGTTGCGGGGGTTGAGCCGCCACGGGTTCGCCCATGTGGGCTATTCCTACACCAACGAGCCGCACAGTCAGCGTGTTCCGACTCTCGAAGAGCTGATGCGAGCGCAACCCGATTTCATGATCCTGCAGAACAGCGTGGGTGATCCCTTCCTGGAGTTGGCCGAGAAAGTGAAGCAGCAGCTCGATCTTCCGGTCATGTTCACCCTCGACGATCTTCTCACCAATCTGCCGGAAGCCAACAGCTCGCGCCGCTCCATCCCTCCCGACGTGCGCCGGCGGATGCGTCGCATGCTCTCATTGTGTGAGCGGGCGGTGGTCTCCACGGAGCCACTGCGCGAACTTCTCGCCGAAATGATCGACGATGTGCGATTGGTTCCCAACTGTCTCGAGAACGAGGTCTGGGAGCCGTTGACGTCCCGGCGGGGAGTGGGAGCGCGTCCGCGTGTGGGCTGGGCGGGTGCCCAGCAGCACGCGGGTGATCTGGCCCTCATCGTCGAGGTGGTGAAGCGGACGGCCCACGAGGTGGACTGGGTCTTCTTCGGCATGTGTCCCGAGGAGCTGCGCGGCGTAGTCAGTGAAATCCACGACTTCCATATCGACTTCCGCGACTATGCCCGCAAACTGGCCTCGCTCGATCTCGATCTGGCCATTGCCCCACTGGAGCTGCACCCCTTCAACGAGGCCAAGAGCAATCTGCGCCTGCTCGAATACGGTGTCCTGGGATGGCCCGTGGTCTGCACCGACATCCTCCCCTACCAGGGAGCGCCGGTGAAGCGGGTGCCCAACCGGGTGGATGCCTGGGTGGAGGCGATCCGCGAACGGGTCCACGATCTCGATGCCACCTGGAAAGAGGGGGATCGGCTGCGGCAGTGGGTGCGCCAGAACTGGATGATGGACGACAACGTGCAGGCTTGGGCCAACGCCTATCTGCCCGATGCCTGGCTGCGCGGCGAACGGTTGCCCAGGTACGCGGCAGGATGAACGCCGAACGTGGGTGGCGGCAGCGGGCGGGGAGGGATCGGAAGTGGATCGTTCCGTGGTGACCCCTGGCAACCGGAGACAGAAGCTGGAGGAGGCCATCGCACGCCATCGTGCCGGACGTCTGGAGGAGGCTCGTCGAGGGTACCGGGAGGTGCTTCATCAGGATCCCGGGGATCCCGTGGCTCTCCAGTTTCTGGCCCTGCTGCGGCAACAGGAGGGTGCGCTTGGAGAGGCGGCCGCGCTTCTGGGCCGCGCCGCCGAACTGGCGCCACAGGAGGCCGGCATCCATCTTGATCTGGGGCGGGTTGCGCTCGCCGGGGGTGATCCGCAGAGTGCCCGGCGGCATCTCGAAGAGGCGCGACGCCTCGATCCCCGTTCGCCGGAAATCCGCTACCACCTGGCCTCGGCCCTGTTCCAGGGAGGGCAGGCGGTGGAAGCGGTGGAGATGTTGCGTACCCTGGTGGAAGCGGGACAGGGTGGGGCAGCCCTCTTTCGCCTGCTGGCCGAGGCCCTGCTGGAGAGTGGCGACCCTGCCGGGGCGCGGGAAGCCATCGAGCGGGCTCTGGCGATCGAGCCGGAGGATCCCCGGGGTCTGGAACTGGCGGCACGGATGGCGGCGGGCAAGATTGGCCGGGAGAGCGGGCCAGTCCTGCCCGATGCGTCGGAACTCAATCGGCTCGGCAACCAGAGGCTTGCGGAGGATGATCTCGCAGGTGCCGAGGCGGCGTTTCGCCAGGCGCTGGATGCCAACCCCTCCCTCTCGGACGCCCGCATCAACCTGTCGCTGGTCCGACTGTTCCGGCTCGGGGAGACGGAGCGGGGTCGCGAGTGGCCGAGGGTGAGGCCTGCTGCCCCCTTCGCCGATCCCCAACGCACCCTCTGGTTCGCCTTTCCCTCCGGCACCAACTACGGCTGGGGGCTGTGCGGCAACCACCTGCGTCGCCACCTCTCCCCCCGGGTGCCCCTCTTCGATCTCGCCTACGACGACTGGGAGGCCAACGGGGGAAAGCATCTGCCGGGCCCCCTCTTCGCCTGCATGGGCGCCGAGAATCTGGAAACCATCTTTCCCGTCCGCGGGGCGCGCAACATCGGCTACACCTTCTTCGAACGGGATCTTACGCCCCTGGCGCGGGAGAATGCCCGCCGCTGGGACCTGATCCTGGCCGGCTCGAACTGGGCGACGGAGCAGCTCGCGGCCCACGGCATCGAACACGCTGCGACTCTCCTGCAGGGAGTGGATCATCTCCTGTTCAGCCCCCGACCGCCTCGCCAGGGGGCGGGTTTCGTCCTCTTCTCCGGTGGCAAGTTCGAGCTGCGCAAGGGGCAGGACCTGGTCATCGCCGCCTTCCGTGCCCTGCAGGAGAAGTTTCCGGACCTGGTCCTCATCGCCCACTGGATCAACTTCTGGCCCGCCAGCATGGACACCATGGCCGCCTCTCCCCATATCCGCTATGAACGGCGGGGAGAGACGTGGCAGGAGCAGATGGCGCACATTCTCGACATCAACGGCATCGACCGGTCGCGGGTGGTGGTATGCGACGTGGTGGAGCAGCGGGACCTTCCCGCCCTCTATGCCAACAGCGACCTCGGTCTCTTCCCCAACCGCTGCGAGGGGGGCACCAACCTGGTGCTCATGGAGTACATGGCCTGCGGGAGGCCGGTGATCGCCAGCCACGCCACCGGCCACCGCGACATCGTCCATGCCGGAAACGCCCTGCTGCTGGAGTCGCTGCCCGAGCAGCCGGTGAAGGACGGGACGGGACGGGTGGTGGCCCACTGGCCGGAACCCGATCTCGATGAACTGATCGCCCGCATCGAACACGCCTACCACCATCGCGAGGCCCTCGCCC
The DNA here is from genome assembly GCA_027001815.1 of Gammaproteobacteria bacterium. GTDB lineage: Bacteria > Pseudomonadota > Gammaproteobacteria > JALTLT01 > JALTLT01 > JALTLT01. Next base: position 6,046 of record JALTLT010000397.1, read on the forward strand.
CCTTGGCGGAGGAGGGGGTCCGGACCCTGCAGCCGCTCTCCTGGGAGCGCACCGCCCGGGAGGCACTGCGTCTGATCGGAGAGGTGTGATGGCGGAAGCGGCGGGTTCCGTCCGCGCGTTTCTCCGCGAGGCCGCGGCCCGATCCCTCTACAACCAGGCGCTCGATCGTGCCGCGCGCGGTGAGCGGCGGGAGGCGGTCGAACTCTATCGTCGCGCCCTCCATCACCACCCCGCCATGCTCGAGGCGCACTGCAACCTGGGGGCGCTCCTGCACGATCTGGGGGAACTGGAGGAGGCGATCCGTCACTATCGAGACGCGCTCCGGGTTGTGCCGGATCAACGGGATCTCCTCACCAATCTCGGCTGTGCGCTGCGTACCGCCGGCCGGCCCGCGGAGGCGGAGGAGGTGTTCCTCAAACTGCTCGCCAGCGACCCCTCCGATGCGCGTGCCCACTTGGATCTGGCCATGCTTCTCCTCCAGCGCGGGGAGTGGGAGGCGGGGTGGTCCGAATACGAGTGGCGCTGGGCGGTGCCCGGTGCCGCCAGCGGCCGCCACCGGCTGCCGGAGTGGGACGGGGCCCCCCGTCCGGAGGCCACCCTGAGGCTGTTCGCCGAGCAGGGCTACGGCGACACCCTGCAGTTTCTTCGCTACCTCCCTCTCGCCGCCGAGCGGGTGGGCGAGGTGGTGCTGGAGACCCTTCCCGGCCTCGAGTCCCTCCGTATCCCCGATCCCGGCGGTCGCCTGCGGGTGGTGGCGCGGGGCGAATCCCTGCCGCCGGCGGAGCTGCAGGCCCCTCTCATGAGCCTCCCCCATCGGCTGGCCCTGGCCGATCCGGCCGACGCCCCCGCGCCGCCCTACCTGGCGCCTCCCCCCTCCAGGCGGCCCCACTGGCATCGAAGAGTGACATCGCTGCCGGGGATCCGGGTGGGACTGGTGTGGGGTGGGACTCCCAAGCCGGGAATCGACCCCTGGAGCGACCCGGCCTGTCCCGCCGAGCACCTCTCGAAGCTCGGCGGGATCCCCGGTATCACCTTTGTGAGTCTCCAGAAGAGACCCGATGAGGCGGGGGAGAGGCTGTTGCGCCAGCGTCTGGGGCTGCGCTCGCCCGGCGGTCCGCTGAACGATTTCGCCGACACGGCGGCGGTGATCGAGGCACTGGATCTGGTGATCACCGTCGATACCGCGGTCGCCCATCTGGCCGGCGCCCTAGGCCGCCCGGTCTGGATCCTGCTTCCCTGGGCCTCGGACTGGCGGTGGGGCGTGGAGGGGGAGACGACCCCCTGGTATCCGCAGGCGAGGCTCTTTCGTCAGCCACACCCCGGGGAGTGGCCCCCCGTGATCGCGGCAGTTGCCGGGGCGCTGGGTCGCTTCGGGCAAGGGTCGCTCCCCCCCTCCTTCGAGGAGGCGTTGGCCGTCCAGCGGGCCGGAGATGGGCGGGGTGCGGAACGGCTCTATGCCCACCTGCTCGCCAGCGATCCGCGGCAGGAGGCGGCCTGGGCCAATCTGGCGCTCCTGCGGGCGAAGGAGAATGTCGGGCAGGGGGTGGCGACCCTGCGTGAGGGGCTCGGCCACCTGCCGTCCAGTCCCCTGCTGCACCATCGTCTGGGCGGGATGCTGCTGGAGGCCGGGCGGCAGGCCGAGGCGGTCGAGAGCCTGGAAGAGGCCGTGCGCCTGCGGCCGGACGACGCCACCCTGCACGCCGATCTCGCCGTCGCCCGGCACCGGGCCGGCCGGCTGGAGGAGGCCCTGGAGAGTGCCGGGAGGGCCCTCGCCCTGGATCCCCGCCAGCCGGAGGCGCTCAACCTGCATGGCATCGTCCTGCGGCGCCTCGGCCGACCCGAGGAGGCCGTCGCCAGCTTCCGCTCGCTGCTGGAGATCGATTCGCAAAATCCCCGCTGGCTCAACAACCTGGCAATCGCCCTGCAGGCTGCCGGCAGACTCGACGAGGCGCTCCGCATCTTCGACCGGCTGCACGAGCAGGCCCCCGAGTTCGCCGAGGGACGGTGGAACCGCGCCTGTGCCCTGCTGCTTGCCGGGCGCGAAGAGGGGTGGCGGGAGTACGAATGGGGTTTCGTGGCAGGCCACCGCTCCCTTCCTCCCCTGCCGGGGCGGCAGTGGGAGGAGGGGGAACCGGTACCCCGGCGGCTGCTGGTGGTGGCGGAGCAGGGGATCGGCGACACCCTCCACTTCTGCCGCCTGCTGCCTCGCCTGCGCAGACGGGGCTGCCGGGTGACGCTGGCCGTTCCTGCCACCCTCAGGCGCCTGCTGGAGGCGTCCGGCGTGGCGGATCGGGTAGTGTCCCTCGAGGAGGCGACGGATCTCGCCGTGGAACGGCACGTGGCGCTCCTCTCCCTGCCGGCGCGCATCGGTTGCGAGCCCCCGTGGGAGTTCCCGTACCTGCGGACGCCGCGGAATGCCGCGGTATCTCCTCTACCTGCCTCCCGCGGTAACGAGGGAGAGCTTCGCGTGGGGCTGGTGTGGCGGGGAAATCCCGATCACCACGACGATCGGCTGCGCAGTATCCCGGCCACGGAGATGGCCCGCCTCGGGCGTCCCGGCGGTGTTCGCTGGTTCACCCTGCAGCCCGGTTCCCCGGAAGGTGTGGAGCTGCTGCAGGAGCGGATCGGACTGGAAGATGCGGGAGTCGGCCTGGCCGACTTCGCCGCCACCGCGGTGCTCTGCAGCCAGATGGATCTGATCGTCACTGTGGACACGGCGGTGGCCCATCTGGCCGCGGCTCTCGCCCTTCCCGTCTGGCTGCTGCTCCCCTTCTCGCCCGACTGGCGTTGGGGGCGGGCAGGGGAGTCGACCCCCTGGTACCCCTCCATGCGCATCTTCCGCCAGCAACGTCCCGGCGACTGGCGCGGGGTGCTCGAGCGGGTGAGGCGCGCCCTTGAGGAGCGGGCCGCCGAGGCCGCTGGCCGGCCTGCGCTCCCGGGGAAAGGGAGGGACTCCACGCCGCTGAGCGATGAAGGGGAAGCCCCCGATCCGGATGGGCGTCTCGAGCGGGCCCATCGGCTGCTGGACGAAGGGAATCTGGGAGAGGCGGAACGGCTCTACCGGGAGCTGCTCGAGGAGGAGGGGGAGAGAGTCGAGGCGCGCAACGGGCTCGGTATCCTCCTCCGCCTGCGGGGGGAGGTGGGAGCGGCGCGTAGCTGTTTCGAGGAGGTGCTCGCCCTTCGTCCGGACCATTGGCGTGCCCATTTCAATCGTGCCCAGCTACTCCTCCTGGAGGGGCGCTGGCTGGAGGGGTGGCGGGAGTACGAATGGCGCCTCGCCACCCGTCCCGATCTCTTTCAAGGCACGCCCCCCCTCTGGGACGGCAGCCATCCCGGGGGTCGGGTGGTGCGCGTGGAGGTGGAGCAGGGGGCGGGCGACACCTTCCAGTTCGTCCATCTGCTGAGCCGGTTGCGCCGGATGGGGGCGACGGTGGAGCTGGCCTGTCCGCGGGTGTTCCACCCCCTGATGGAGGCGAGCGGCGTCGCGGATCGCCTTCTGGAACCGGGTGAGGAGAGCGCTGCGCAGTGGCGCGTTCCGCTGCTGAGTCTCCCCCTCCGGTTCGGGCTCGACCCCGATCGGGAGTGGCCCCTCACCCCCTGGCTCTCTCCCGGGCCGGAGAGCGCGGCGCGCTGGCGCCGTCGCCTGCGCGGGGCGTTCCCGGCCGTGGGCCTGGTGTGGGCTGGCAGCCCCGGGCACCAGGAGGATCGTCGTCGCTCCTGTCCCCCCCGCGAGCTGGCTCCCCTCCGTGAGGTCGAGGGGGTGCGCTGGTACTCCCTCCAGGTGCCGGATCGTCTCCCCCGCCCCTGGCCGGAGCTTGAGTCGCTGGCAGGCCACCTGACCGACTGGCAAGAGACCGCCGCCGTTGTCACTGCCCTGGATCTGGTGATCACCGTCGACACGGCGGTCGCCCACCTGGCCGGGGCACTGGGGCGCCCCGTCTGGCTGCTTCTCCCCTGGGCGGCGGAGTGGCGCTGGGGGGTCGAGGGTTCGGCGGTCCGCTGGTACCCCTCCATGCGTCTCTTCCGCCAGCCGGCGCCGGATGCGTGGGAGAGTGTGGTGGAGGCGGTGGTGGGGGCCCTCGATGTCTGGAAACGGGAGTCCGGCGGCGGCCCGAGCCGGGATGGGACGAGGGGCGAGTCTCCGCGATCTCTCCCGGCCGGAGGCGAGGGGACTGGAGAGGTCGAGAGGAGCTGGCAGGAGGCGGCGCGCCTTCTACGGGAGGGTGATGGCGAGGGGGCGCGGCAACTCTTCCTGAAAGTGGTGGAGGCGATGCCGGGCGCCGTGGAGGGTTGGCGTGGGCTGGCGGCGGCGGCCGAGGCGTGCAACGACGTGGCCGTAGCCGTCTCCGCCTGGCACAACGTACTGGCGATCACTCCCGGGGATGGGGACGCCCGTTTCCGGCTCGCCCTGGCCCTCTTCGCCGCCGGCGAAGTGGGGGAGGCCCGGAACGCCCTGAGAGATCTGATGGGGCAACAGCCCGACCACCACCAGGGGCGGATCCGGCTCGCCCAGTGGCTGGCCGAGGGCGACGAGGGCGAGGCGG
>JALTLT010000398.1 GCA_027001815.1 Gammaproteobacteria bacterium
ATCCTCCCCCACCACCCCGCCCCACAGGGTGTTGTCGAGATCGAGGGCGAGGCACTTGATCTGGCGGTCGGAGACGGCACGAAGCTGGGAAGCGAGCCGGCGACCCGCTTCGGCGAGAAACTCGCTGCTCCAGGGGTTCTTGGAGAGGTGGTACATGCGCGGATCGAGGGCGCTGCGACGCCCCACTTCCATGGTCACCGCCTCGGCGTCGAACAGGTAGAGCCGCGGATCGGCAACGGCGCGCCCGATCAGCCAGTCGTTGACCCGGTAGCAGACCCGGCGAACGGAGTCGTGGCGCTTGAGATCGGCGCTTCCCAGCGGGACGATGGCGGGCGGAACCAGGTTGGCGACGACGATACGGGAGCGGAACCGGCCCAGGGCTGCCTGGAGCCACGCATCCAGATGCTCGACGATGAAGGCTTCCGCCTCCGCCACCTCCACCGTACCGCCTCCGAGGGAGAGGCCGGGCACGAGAAGAGCAGTCTCCAGGTGCAGGAAGAGCACGTCCGGGTCGAACCGGACCAGATCCGGATTCGGCATCACCACGTCCTGGAAGTACTGGGCGTATCCTCCCGTCCACTCGCGCATGCGAAGACCGGCCAGGGCGGTGTCGACCCGTGCCTGACGCGCGAGGGGCTCCACCGTATAGTTGGCGAGGAATGCCACCCTCAGCTCCTCGCCCTTCTGGGTTCGGTCGAGCTGCTGGTAGGCGAACTCGACGAGCGATGCCGGGGGACGCTGCCCTACCGCGGCACGCAGCGCACCGACGACCTCATCGTAGTCGTCGAGGGCCCGCACGCGTTTCTTCTCTTCTCGATTCATCATCTCGGCTCGCCGCCTCTGCCGCCCTTCGGTTTCGACAGCGGAACCAGGCCTCGGGCCTGCCCTTTCAGGCGGCACGCAACAGCTCCTTCGAGTATTCGACCATCTCCCCGGTGTCCCTTCCCAGGATGTGGATGCGATACCAGATCTCCAGGTTCATGAGGATCCAGATGCGGAAGTTGTGATCGGCCGCCCCTCCCAGGTGTTCGTCGAGCAGTTGCCGGATGTAGCCGGGGTCGAAGATCCCCTCCTGGACGAACATGGAATCGTCGAACATGCGGCGCAGATAGCCGGCGAGATCGGTCCGCATCCAGCGGGCCAGCGGGAAACCAAACCCCTGCTTCTCCCGGTCGATCACCTCCGACGGCAGGTAACGTCGTGCCACCTGCTTGAGACCATATTTGAGTTCGCGCCCCCGCAGCTTGAGCCCGGCGGGGAGCGAGGCGGCGAATTCGACCAGTTGCCGGTCCACCAGCGGGGAGCGCACCTCCAGCGAATGGGCCATGGACATGCGGTCGACGATGGGCAGGAGATGGTCCGGCATGCGGGTCATGAGATCGGTGTGGAGCATGCGGTCCACCAGGTCCTCCACGTTGTCGGCATCGAAGTGACGGAGGATCTTGGCGGCCGAGTCGAGATCGGGGATCCGTGCCCGCGCATCGGTGGTGAAGAGCTTCTCCTTGCGCTCCTGGGTGAAACGCAGGAAGCTCATGCTCTGTGCGTACCGCCCCCCGGAGCGGTAGAAGGACATCTCGTTGAGCCAGGCCAGTTTCTGGGCGATAGTCTTGTAGCCGAAGGAGTCGGGCACCATGCGGAAGAGGCGCCCAAACACCTCTCTCCGCATCCAGGCGGGGAACACGCTGTACAGCTCCACCAGCCGCTGACCGGCATACCGGTCGTAGCCGGCGAAGTTCTCGTCCCCGCCGTCGCCACCCATGCACACCTTGACCTTCTCTGAGGCGATCCCGGAGACCAGGTAGACCCCGACACCGAACGGGTCGGAGGGCTCGTCCAGATGGTAGACCATGCGCGGGATCAGTTCGACCAGATCGGCGGAGACCACCTTCTCGTTGAAATCCATGCCATACCGTTCGGCGACCATGCGGGCGTAGGGCAGTTCGTTGTAGTCCTGCTCCCTGACGCCGATGGAGAAGGTCTGCAGCGGCTCCTCCATTCTGCCGGCGATCATGGCCGAGACGGTGGAGGAGTCGATCCCGCCACTGAGAAAGGCGCCTACCGGCACGTCGCTCAGGAGGTGGGACTCGACGATCCCGGAGAGCAGCTCGTCCAGCGCGTCGACCAGCTCCTCTTCTCTCCCCTGACGCTTGTCGCGGAAATCGGGGCTCCAGTATCTCTCGATGGTGGTGTCCGTTCCGTCGTGGAAGAGGGTGGTCGCCGCCGGCAGCTTGTGGATCCCCTCGAAGAGGGTGAGATCGTCGGGAATGAAACGGAGCGAGATGTAGTGCCACAGGGCGTTGAGGTCCACCTTCCGCTCGACGAGCCCCAGCGCCAGCAGCGCCTTGACCTCGGATGCGAAGAGGAAGCGGTCGCCGACCCGCATGTGGAAAAGGGGCTTCTGCCCCATGTGATCGCGCGCGAGGAAGAGTTCGCCGCTCTTCACATGGAGGATGGCGAAGGCGAACATCCCCTGCAGGCGCCGGACACAGGCCTTGCCCATCTCCTCGTAGAGGTGCAGGATCACCTCCACGTCGCTGTGGGTGCGGAAGCGGTGACCCCGCTCTTCCAGCTCCTTGCGCAGGAGAGGGCTGTTGTAGATCTCGCCGTTGCACACCAACTGGAGGCTCCCATCCTCGTTGCCGATGGGCTGGCCACCGGTCTCCAGGTCGATGATGCTCAGGCGCCGGTGCATGAGCGCCCCCTTGTCACCGAAGTGGAATCCCTCCCCAT
>JALTLT010000399.1 GCA_027001815.1 Gammaproteobacteria bacterium
ATCGTGTCGGAAAAATAGGAGTTGAAGATATCCGTCCCCGGAGTGACCTGCACCCTGGCCTCATAGGTGAAGGGAAGATCGGGGTCGTACTTGGAGGATGGACCCAGAAATCGTCTGACAAGCGCCATCACTGCCTCCTCTGGATATACTGTTTTTCCGAAAGCGGGAGTTACCCTGACGCCTTCGTTTCACGGACCGTTGAAAAACGCCGTTTCTCCCCAGCCCGCGTGCGATACCAAGGAGGTATCGCTGCCTTTTCAATGACGACAACTCATTGATAATGTAAGGGAACGGGAAACCACATCTGCCATTCCCGGGTCGAAAATGCCCAGGAAGGGGCTCTTCGACATCCTGCCGGGGAACTGTACACCGCCCATGGGGTCCGGCCGGACCGCCTGCGCGACGACTTCCCCACCATTTCTGTCGTTTGTCTTCATTCTAGCAGCAGCGAATCGGATGCGTCTTGCTCAATGTTATTGAGAATAACCATTGAATGAGTCAATATTCAACATGGAGCCCTGATCAGGGTTCCCCGCAGAACAGGGAAGTGCCGCCAGGATCGATGGCGCAAGCCGTTGACTTCACGGCAAATCGCATCCGCGGCGTGGCGAGCCCTGGCAGAGCCAGAACAGCCCTGATCAGAACATCCATGGATCAACACATCGAATCGACACCAGGTTCCTTCCCATGTCATCCGCTCAACTCTACTACAAGCAGAACCGCCTCAAGCAGTTGCGTGCTTTCTGCAAGGCAGCACAGACCGGCTCCATCTCCCAGGCGGCAGAGCGCCTCTTCCTCAGTCAACCCACTGTCACCTTGCAGATTCAGGCCCTGGAGAGAGAGATGGGGATCACCCTCTTCGAACGGAAGGGCCCCGCCATCATCCTGACACCCGAGGGAGAGGTCCTCTACCAGCTCTCCCAGCCGCTGGTGGAGGGGATCGACAAGCTGGACGAGAGCTTTCACGCCCATTTCGGGCGACTGGACAGCGGCGAACTCGGCATCGCCGCCGGTGAGTCAACCATTCTCTATATCCTGCCGGAACCCATGCGGCGCTTCACCGAGGCCTATCCCGGCATCCGCATCAAGCTGCACAACGTCACGGGCCGCGACGGCATGGCCATGTTGCGAGCGGACGAGGCCGATTTCGCCGTGGGTTCCATGCTGGAGGTCCCCGACGACATCATCTACCGACCCAGTCTCAACTTCCACACCACCCTCATCGTTCCACTAGGCCATCCACTTGCGCAGAAGAACGAGGTGACGCTGGAAGAGATCAGCCGGCACGGTCTGATCCTCCCACCACGTCATCTCGCCACCTGGCGGATGGTGGAACTGGTCTTCAACCAGCATGGACTCGGTTTCAAGGTATCGCTGGAGGCCGGGGGGTGGGAGGTGATCAAGAAGTATGTGGAGCTCGGCCTCGGCATCTCCATCGTGACCGGCGTCTGCCTGACCGGCAAGGAGCGGCTGGTGGCGATTCCCCTGGATCGCTATTTTCCGCGTCGCTCCTACGGCATCGTCGTCCGTCGGGGGAAATACCTCAGTCCACAGGCGAGGCGCTTCATTGACATGATGGACCCGGCGTTCTTCAAGGAGCTGGACGACCGTGGACCCTCCCGCCCCCGACAGACCCGGGGCGGGTTCGAACACGATGAAGGCACCGCCTGACCCGCTACTCCCGCCTTGCCCGCCTGAAGAGCGCGAAGAAGTTTTCGGTGGTCGCTGCCGCCAGGGCCTCCTCCGTCATCCCCCGCTCCTCGGCGATCCGCCGCGCCACGTCGACCACCCAGGCAGGACGATTGGGTTTTCCCCGGTGGGGTACCGGTGCCAGATAGGGGGAATCGGTCTCTACCAGTAGGCGGTCGAGAGGAACGCGGCGGGCCACCTCGCGCAGCGAATCGGCGTTCCGGAAGGTCACGATGCCGGAGAAGGAGAGGTAGAACCCCATCTCCAGCGCCCGCTTCGCCATCTCCCAGCTCTCCGTGAAACAGTGCATCACCCCGCCGCACACATCGGCCCCCTCCTCTTCCATGACCCTGAGGGTATCGTCCCGGGCATCCCGGGTATGGATGACAAGTGGCAGTCCCGTCTCACGCGCCGCCCGAATGTGGGTACGAAAGCGCCTCCGTTGCCACTCCTGATCCCCCTCTTCCCGAAAATAGTCCAGCCCCGTCTCTCCGATCGCCACCACGGCGGGATCTTCCGCCTCCTGCAGAAGGCGCTCCAACGAAGGCTCCTGGCGGTCGTGCTCATTGGGATGGACGCCCACCGAGACCGAGACCCCATCGATACCCTGAATCAGCTCCCGCATCCGGGGATAGCTCTCGAGATCGATGGCGACGCAGAGAATATGCCCTACCCCCGCCTCCCGCGCCTCCAGGACCGCTTTGCGCACCCCCTCCGGAGTGTCTCCCCCAGGGAGCCGATCGAGATGACAGTGTGAATCAACCAGCACAGATTGCCCCTTCTCCCAGTAAACGACGTGTAACCTCCCCGAGACCCACACTCGGGGAGCCGCCATTCTATCCACCCTCCAGCCCCCAAGCGACCCCACCCCAACAAATTTCATGAAATTTCACGGACACCCACCAACCCTCAAAATCCGGCACAACCAGGGACACCCACCGATTCCAACACGATTTCTGGGTGTCCCGGAACATTTTGGGACACCCATCTTTCCCGAGAGGAGGCGTTGACAACCGCG
>JALTLT010000400.1 GCA_027001815.1 Gammaproteobacteria bacterium
TTATTGGGTGGCCTGCACTTGAGCACGTTGCAGATGTAGACCGCGTCGCGGCTCAGGCCGATGGCGGCCAGCATCCGCGCCAGGAGCTGTCCAGAGCGCCCCACGAAGGGCTCCCCCTGCCGATCCTCGTCCGCACCGGGAGCCTCCCCCACCACCATCACGGAGGCGTCGCGATCGCCCACGCCGAACACCGCACGGGTCCGGGTACGGTGGAGGTCGCAGAGGGTGCACTCGGCCACCTGCCGTTCCAGTTCAGGCCAGTCGACACCGGAGAGATCGGGCACAGCGGGAACGGCCACCTCCACCGCCGGCTCCGCCCCGATCGGCTCCAGGTCGTCCTCGGGAGGTGGCGCCTCCTCCAGCCACGGCGGCGGCTCCCCGGCACCGACGGGCGACTCCCCGCTCTCCCCCTCTCCCCTTGCGGTGGACGCCACCCGCGCCGGCTCGCGGTCGTTGAGTTCCCAGAGCTGGATGCCCATCGCATCGAGATAGGCGCGGCGCCGTGCCTCCTCCACCCCTCGCCCCCCCATGATTGTTCCTCAGACCTCGTCCATCTGCGGATGACCACGCCGCTCATCCTCCGAGAGCAGCCGGTTGAGGGCATGGAGATAGGCCTTGGCAGAAGCGATGACGATGTCGGTATCGGCCCCCTGGCCGTTGACGATACGCCCCTCCTTCTCCAGCCGGACCGTCACCTCTCCCTGGGAATCGGTTCCGCTGGTGATGGCATTGACCGAGTAGAGCTTGAGCTCGCTGCCCGACCGGACGATCGCATCGATCGCCTTGAGCGCCGCATCGACCGGACCGCCGCCGGTGGCCGAGGCGCGCCGCTCCTCCCCGTCCACGTTGAGGGTGACGCTCGCCTGCGGGATCTCGCCGGTCTCGGAGCAGACCTTGAGGGAGACCAGCTTGAAACGCTCCGGGGCCATCGCCGAGGAGGTATCGGAGACCAGCGCCTGGAGATCCTCGTCATAGATCTCGTGCTTCTTGTCCGCCAGCTCCTTGAAGCGGGCGAAGGCCTCGTTGAGCGTCTCCTCGGAGTCGAACTCGATCCCCAGCTCCTTGAGGCGGGTACGAAAGGCGTTGCGGCCCGAGTGCTTGCCCAGCACCATCCGGTTGGCGGTCCACCCCACATCCTCGGCGCGCATGATCTCGTAGGTCTCGCGGCTCTTGAGCACCCCGTCCTGGTGGATGCCGGACTCATGGGCGAAGGCGTTGGCGCCGACGATCGCCTTGTTGGGCTGGACCGGAAAACCGGTGATGGTGGAGACCAGCCGCGAACAGTTGACGATCTGGGTGGTGTCGAGGCCGGTGTTGCAGGGAAAGAGGTCCCGCCGCGTGCGTACCGCCATCACGATCTCCTCGAGGGCGGCATTTCCCGCACGCTCACCCAGCCCGTTGATGGTGCACTCCACCTGCCGCGCACCGTTGAGCACCGCCGACAGAGAGTTGGCCACCGCCAGGCCGAGATCGTTGTGGCAGTGGACGGAGAAGACCGCCTTGTCGGAATTGGGCACCCGCTCGATGAGGGTACGGATCAGCGCACCGAACTGGTGGGGGAGGTTGTAGCCGACGGTATCGGGGATGTTGACCGTGCGGGCGCCGGCATCGATCACCGCCTCGATCACCCGGCAGAGGAAGTCGATCTCCGAGCGGCCGGCGTCCTCGGGGGAGAACTCCACGTCGTCGGTATACCGTCGCGCCCGCTTCACCGCGTGCACCGCCTGCTCCAGCACCTGATCCGGCTCCATGCGCAGCTTCTCGCGCATGTGGATGGGCGAGGTGGCGATGAAGGTGTGGATGCGCCGCCGCTCCGCAGGCTCCAGCGCCTCGCCGGCCCGGTCGATGTCGCGATCGAGGGCGCGGGCGAGGCCGCAGACCGTGCTCTCGCGAATCGTGCGCGCCACGGCGTTGACCGCCTCGAAGTCGCCGGGGCTGGCGATCGGGAACCCCGCCTCGATGACGTCCACGCGCATCTTCTCCAGCGCCTTGGCGATGCGCAGCTTCTCGTCGCGGGTCATGGAGGCACCCGGGCTCTGTTCCCCGTCCCGGAGGGTGGTGTCGAAGATGATCAGATGTTCTTGCTGGCTCATGACTGGGCCTCTTTCCTTACGCACACGCGGGGCGTGGCGCTCAAGTCGCTGGAAGGTGTGAAGTTGCGTCTATTGTACCCCCGCCGGGGCATGGGAAAGTATCTGCCGCCCTAGGGCAGCAGTCGCAGCGAGAGGAGGAGATGGACGCGCAGGGCGAAGAATGCACCTCGGAGGGTGGCAGGCTGGCCGCCGGGGGGGAGCGGCGGGACGTGGGTTGCGCGCTGTGGCATGGAGGCCTTCTCGTGGAAGTCGAACGATACCCGTGACCGGGGATCCCCGCACACCACATGCGGGATGTTTCACTATAGCCGCATCTGGCACCGACTGCCAAGCCCCTTTTCGGGAACCTCCCGGGATACCCCTCCATTCCGCCCTATCCCGCTCCGGCACGAACACCACCCGGCCGTAGAGGGTGGGTGTCCCTCATGGAATTCGTGGGTGTCCCGAAAGCACGGAATCGCGCAACCGGCAGAGAGGGAATGGGGTCTCGGCAGGGATCAGCCGCGACGGCGGCGGCGCATCAGCCAGGCGAAGAGACCGGAGAGGGCGTAGAGGGTGAAGCCGGCGAGAATCACCTTGGGGGGGTCGATGGTCACCAGAATGAAGAGCAGCACCACCACCAGGACACCGAAGAAGGGGATGCGCCCCTTGGCGCCACCGGGCTCCTTGAAGCTGGAGTAGCGGATAGGGGAGATCATGAGGGTGCCGGTGAACAGCGTCACCAGCATGGCCGGCCCCCACAGGACCCCCTCGCTGCCATCGAATCCGAGGTCGTGGAAGGTCCAGACGAAGGTGGCCATGATGGTGGCCGCCGAGGGGCTGGCGAGCCCCAGAAAGTAGCGCTTGTCCACCTTGCCGATCTGGACGTTGAAACGGGCCAGGCGCATGGCGGCCATGGCCGTGTAGAAGAAGGCCGCCAGCCAGGCGAGCTTGGCCCATTGCCCTCCCAGTTCCGCCATGTGCACCAGTGACCAGTTGTACATCAGCAGGGCAGGAGCGAGACCGAAGGAGACCAGGTCGGCGAGACTGTCGTACTGGGCACCGAACTCGGTCTGGGTGTGGGTGAGCCGGGCGACCCGCCCGTCCACCCCATCGAGCAGCAGCGCCACCAGGATCGCCACCGCGGCGGGCTCGAAACGCCCGCCGCCCGAGGCGATGATGGAGAAGAAGCCGGCGAACATGCCGGCGGTGGTGAAGAGGTTGGGCAGCAGGTAGACCGCCTTGCGGGGATTGTGCTGTTCCTCGGTCACCGCCGGCCGCCCCGATCAGTTCCTGCTCTTGTCGACGATCTTGTTGGCCTTGATCCACGGCATCATGTCGCGCAGCTTCTCACCCACCTGCTCGATCGGGTGCTCACGACCCAGCCGCCGCTTGGCCTTGAGGGTGGGCGCACCGGCCTGGTTCTCGAGGATGAACTCGCGGGCGAACTCGCCGTTCTGGATCTCGGTGAGGATGCGCCGCATCTCCGCCTTGGTCTCGTCGGTGATCACCCGGGGGCCGCGGGTCAGGTCACCGTACTCGGCGGTGTTGGAGATGGAGTAGCGCATGTTGGCGATGCCCCCCTCGTACATCAGGTCGACGATCAGCTTCAGCTCGTGGAGGCACTCGAAGTAGGCCATCTCGGGGGCGTAGCCTGCCTCCACCAGGGTCTCGAAGCCCGCCTGCACCAGGGCGGTGGCACCGCCGCAGAGCACCGCCTGCTCGCCGAAGAGGTCGGTCTCGGTCTCCTCGCGGAAGGTGGTCTCGATGATCCCGGCGCGACCGCCGCCGTTGGCCGAGGCATAGGAGAGGGCGATCTCCTTGGCGCGACCGGAGGCATCCTGGAAGACGGCGATCAGGGAGGGGACTCCGCCGCCCTGGGTGTAGGTGGAGCGCACCAGGTGGCCCGGTCCCTTGGGGGCGATCATGATCACGTCGAGATCGGCGCGGGGCTCGATCTGACCGTAGTGGATGTTGAAGCCGTGGGCGAAGGCGAGCGCGGCACCCTGCTTGATGTTGGGCTCGATCTGCTCACGGTAGAGACGCGCCTGGTGCTCGTCGGGGGCGAGGATCATCACCAGGTCGGCTCCGGCCACCGCCTCCGGGATCTCCTTGACGGCCAGGCCGGCAGCCTCCGCCTTGGCCACCGAGGAGGAGCCGGCTCGCAGCCCCACCACCACATCCACACCCGAATCCTTCAGGTTGTTGGCGTGGGCGTGCCCCTGGGAGCCGTAACCGATGATGGCCACCTTGAGGCCCTGGATGATGGAGAGGTCCGCGTCTTTGTCGTAATAGATGTTCATGGTCGTTTTTACCCTGAGCAGTTCTGAGTGTAGGAAATCGTCGGGGGTAGCGCTACAGGCGCAGGGCCTTCTCGCCCCGCTGGATGCCGATGGCGCCGGAGCGCACCACTTCGAGGATGGGCGTGCTCCCCACCGCCTCGATGAAGGCATCCAGCTTGGAGCCGGTACCCGTGAGTTCGATAGTGTAGGTGGTCTGGCTGACGTCGATGATGCGACCGCGGAAGATGTCGGAGAGACGCTTGATCTCCTCACGCTGATCGCCCACCACCCGGATCTTGATCAGCATCATCTCCCGCTCGATGTGCACCCCCTCGGTCATGTCACCGAGCTTGACCACCTCGATCAGCTTGTTCAGCTGCTTGACGATCTGCTCGATGACGTCGTCGGTGCCGGAGGTGACCAGCGTCATGCGCGAAAGGGAGGGGTCGTCGGTTGGCGCCACGGTGAGCGACTCGATGTTGTAGCCCCGCGCCGAGAAGAGCCCCGCCACTCGAGACAGGGCGCCCGCCTCGTTCTCCAGCAGAATGGAAATAATGTGCCGCATCGGTATCCTGCAGACCTCGCTGTCAGATGAGGATCATCTCGTTCTGGCCGGCACCGGCCGGGATCATGGGATAGACGTTCTCCGTCTGGTCGGTGAGGAAGTTGAGGAACACCGCGCGGTCGCGGATCTCCATCGCCTCGCGCAGGGCGCCCTCCACGTCCTCCGGCTTCTCCACCTGGATCCCCACGTGGCCGTAGGCCTCCGCCAGCTTCACGAAGTCGGGCAGCGACTCCATGTAGGACATGGCGTAGCGCCCCTGGTAGAAGAACTCCTGCCACTGCCGGACCATGCCCAGATAACGGTTGTTGAGGTTGACCACCTTCAACGGCAGGCCGTACTGGCGGATGGTGGAGAGCTCCTGGATATTCATCTGGATGGAGCCCTCACCGGTGATGCAGACCACCGTCTCGTCGGGGTGGGCGAACTGCACCCCCATGGCCGCCGGCAGGCCGAATCCCATGGTGCCGAGACCACCGGAGTTGATCCACCGGCGCGGCCTGTCGAACTTGTAGAACTGGGCCGCGAACATCTGGTGCTGACCCACGTCGGAGGTGACGAAGGCGTCGCCGCCGGTCACCTCGAAGAGCTTCTCCACCACGAACTGCGGCTTGATGACGTCGGCATCGCGATCGTACTTGAGACACTCCATGGAGCGCCACTCCTCGATCTGCTTCCACCACTCGGCCAGCGCCTCCACGTCGGGGCGGCGGTCGCTCTTGGCCAGCTCCCGCAGCATGTCCTGCAGCACCACCTTGACCCGGCCGACGATGGGCACGTCCACCTTGACGTTCTTGGAGATGGAGGCGGGGTCCACGTCCACGTGGATGATGGTGGCGGTGGGGCAGAACTTCTCCACGTTTCCGGTGACCCGGTCGTCGAAACGGGCGCCGATGGCGATCAGCACATCGCAGTTGTGCATCGCCAGGTTCGCCTCGTAGGTTCCGTGCATGCCGAGCATGCCGACGAACTGGCGGTCGGTGCCGGGAAAGCCGCCCAGCCCCATCAGGGTATTGGTGACCGGGAAGTCGAGCATCCGCGCCAGGGTGGTGAGCTCCTCTGCCGCATCGTCCAGGATCACCCCGCCACCGGTATAGATCATGGGCCGCCTGGCGCCGAGCATGATCTCCACTGCGCGCCGCACTTGGCGGATGTTGCCCTTCACGGTGGGGTTGTAGGAGCGTAGCGAAACCGTTTCCGGATAGTGATACTCGGTCTTCTCGGCCGTGATGTCCTTGGGGATGTCCACCACCACCGGACCCGGTCGGCCGGTGGTGGCGATGTAGAAGGCCTTCTTGATGGTGGTGGCCAGGTCGCGCACATCCTTGACCAGGAAGTTGTGCTTGACGCAGGGACGGGTGATGCCGACCGAATCGACCTCCTGGAAGGCGTCGTTGCCGATCAGCGCGGTGGGTACCTGGCCGGTGAAGACCACCAGGGGCGCGGAATCCATGTAGGCGGTGGCGATGCCGGTGACCGCGTTGGTGGCGCCGGGACCGGAGGTGACCAGCGCCACGCCGGCACGGCCCGTGGCACGCGCATAGGCGTCGGCGGCGTGGGTCGCCGCCTGCTCGTGCCGGACCAGGACGTGCTGTACCTTGTCCTGCTTGTACAGCTCGTCATAGATGTGCAGTACGGCACCGCCGGGATACCCGAAGATGTGTTCAACCCCCTCGTCCTGCAGGCAGCGGACGAAGATCTCGGCACCGGTCAATTCCACGGCATGCGTCTCCTCAGAACCTTGCGTTCAGGGGCGAACGCGCCCCCGCCGGACGGTGCCGACGGGGGCGCGGGTCCGCCCCACCTTCCCGAAGTGCGGGAAAAGTATGGGAAAGTACTAATATTCCCGCGCAAGGTCAAGGCGCAGGGGTGATTTCCGCGGTGCCTCACCGACGGAGAGGTGCGCCGGCGGGAACTACTCCGGTGGCGTGAATCCCTCGACCACGAGCTACTGGCCGACGGGGGGCGGGAAACCTTCCGCGACGAAATCGTACGTGGACGGCGCCTCGGGGGGAGCCCCCCGGTAGCCCACGTAGAAGGTGTAGGTTCCCGGATCCAGGGGCACCTCCAGATGCACCGTCCCGCCGGGCCCAGTCGCGCAGGTGGCCCGCTCGTAGTTGAGACCCACGCATACCACACCGCCCGCGAAGGAGGTGGTGTCGGTCACGTCGATGAAGGCGGTAAGCGGCTCCAGGACGGTCATGACGTAGGTGTCATAGTCGAACCGGGCCGATGCGAAGAGGGTACCGCTGGTGAAATAGAAGCCGGCATCGACCAGATCGAACACGTAGGTGCTGGCCTGGGGACGGACATCGGCCGCCAGATCCACCTCCGCGCGAAGCGGTGTGCTGGAGAGGGACACGGCAACGAGGGTCGCCAGGGAAAATACTCTGAAGTTCATCGATTCATCTCCTTATGCTGGCAGCCTGTCGGACTTCAAGCTGAAGGTCACTCTGCCCCGACGATGCGACGGGACAGGCGGCTTCGTGAAGGAGGGGGGGACACGGCCCAGGGGACCTTCACGGCATTTTCCTTCCGCCGCGTCGGATTCTGGCATTGCGCACCCTTCTCCGCCAACCCCATCCGACAGACGGTCCACCCTTTGTCGCGAGCGGCCAGCGGGTTATCATTCACCGCAGGCCGTCGAATCGGCGATCGTGACCCGGCGGGGAGGAGAGGAGATGCCCTTTCTCAAGATCACCACCAACCAGACCCTCGACGACACGACCCGCGCCACCCTGCTGGGCGAGGCCTCCGCCCGCGTAGCCGAGGCGCTGGGCAAGCCGGAACGCTACGTGATGGTCGAACTGGCCGATGGCCGGCCCATGCTGTTCGCCGGCGACGACGCCCCGCTGGCCTATCTCGAACTCAAGAGCATCGGCCTGCCCGAGGGAGCCACGCCCGCCCTTTCGGATGCCCTCTGCGATCTGGTCGGGGAGCGACTGGGCATCCCGGCCGACCGGGTCTACATCGAATTTTCCAACGCCGCCCGCCACCTCTGGGGCTGGAACGGCACCACCTTCTGACCGGGCGGCCGCCCGCCGCCCTGCCCTTCGAGGAGTTCCATGCGAGTCAGCCGCTTCCCCCTCTTCACCGTCAAGGAGACCCCCGGCGACGCCGAGGTGGTCAGCCACCAGTTGATGATCCGCGCCGGCATGATCCGGCGCCTGGCGGCCGGCATCTACGACTGGCTCCCCCTGGGCCTGCGGGTGCTGCGCAAGACGGAGGCGATCGTCCGTGAGGAGATGGAGCGAGCCGGCGCCCTGGAGCTGCTGATGCCGGCCGTGCAGCCGGCCGAACTGTGGCAGGAGTCGGGGCGATGGGACAAGTTCGGCCCCGAGCTGCTGCGCCTCCACGACCGCCACCAGCGGGAGTTCTGCCTCGGCCCCACCCACGAGGAGGTGATCACCGACCTGGTGCGGCGGGAGATCCGCTCCTACAAGCAGTTGCCCCTCAATTTCTACCAGATCCAGATGAAGTTCCGGGACGAGATCCGTCCCCGCTTCGGGGTGATGCGGGCCCGGGAGTTCCTGATGAAGGACGCCTACTCCTTCCATCTGGACATGGACTCCCTGGCCGAGACCTACCGGGTGATGTACGACGCCTACAGCCGCATCTTCGAGCGGCTCGGCCTGCGCTTCCGCGCCGTGGAGGCGGACACCGGCGCCATCGGCGGAAACGCCTCCCACGAATTCCATGTCCTCGCCGACTCGGGCGAGGACGCCATCGCCTTCTCCGACCAGAGCGACTACGCGGCCAACGTGGAGCTGGCACCGGCCCTGCCTCCGGAGGGAGAGCGTCCCGCCGCAGACGAGGCGCTGCGCGAGGTGGAGACGCCGGACCAGCGCACCATCGAGGAGGTGACCACCTTCCTCGGCGTGACCCCGGACCGGGTGCTCAAGACCCTGCTGGTGGCGGGCTCGGAGACCCCCCTCGTGGCGCTGGTGGTGCGGGGTGATCACGCCCTCAACGAGGTGAAAGCGGCCAAGCTGCCCCAGGTGGCCGACGACTTCCGCTTCGCCAGCGAGGCAGAGGTCCGGGAGGCGGTGGGTTGCGCCCCCGGCTCCCTCGGCCCGGTGGGGCTGGCGGAGAAGGGCATCCCGCTGATCGTCGACCACTCGGCCGCCTTTGTCGCCGACTTCGTCTGTGGCGCCAACCGGGAGGGGTGGCACCTGGCCGGCGTCAACTGGAGGCGGGACCTGCCGGAACCGGAGACCGCCGACATCCGCAACGTGGTGGGGGGGGATCCCAGCCCCGATGGCCACGGCCGCCTCTCCATCGCCCGCGGCATCGAGGTGGGGCACGTCTTCCAGCTCGGCACCCGCTACTCGGAGGCGATGGGGGCCACGGTCCTCGACGAGGGGGGGCGGGCGGTGCCCATGGCCATGGGCTGCTACGGCATCGGCGTCTCCCGGGTGGTGGCCGCCGCCATCGAACAGAACCACGACGACCGCGGCATCGTCTGGCCCGCCGCCATCGCCCCCTTCCAGGTGGCGCTGCTGCCCATGAACGCCCACAAGTCGCAGCGCGTGAAGGCGTTCGCCGAGGAGCTCCACGACCGGATCGAGGCGGCCGGCATCGAGGTGCTGCTGGACGACCGGGGGGCACGCCCCGGGGTGATGTTCGCCGACATGGAGCTGATCGGCATTCCCCATCGCATCGTGGTGGGCGAACGGGGCCTCGACGCCGGCGCCCTGGAGTACAAGGGACGCAGCGACGCAGAGAACACGGCGGTGGCCGTCGAAGAGGTGATCCCGTTCCTCATGAAGCGGCTGGGGATGGCCGATTAGCAGACCATCGGAAAATACCGTTTTTCGGCGGCCCGGCAAAGCCGCCCCGGCATCGGGCGGGCGCCCGCTGTTCACATTGGAAGGCAGAGACGACCATGCCCACGATCCGCCAGATTCTGCTCCACCTCTGCCTGGTCGCCGCCTTCGGCGGAGCGGCCACCGGCCGGGCGGAAGAGTCCCCCCGTGCCGATCCGGAACTGCTCGAGATCCTGAAGGAGGCGGTGGAGAACAGCGACAGTTTCCCGGACCGCTTCGCCGCCCAGGTGTGGCTGCTCGACATGGCGGGAAGGCTGGAGCGCTACCTGCCGGAAGAGCGGGAGCGGATGGAGCTGCTGCGCCACGTCCACCGGGAGGCAACCCGGGCCGGCATCCCGCCGGAGCTGGTGCTGGCGGTGATCGAGGTGGAGAGCCGCTTCGACCGCTACGCCATCTCGGTCTCGGGGGCCCGCGGGCTCATGCAGGTGATGCCCTTCTGGCAGCAGGAGATCGGCCGGCCCGACGACAACCTCTTCGACCTCTCCACCAACCTGCGCTACGGCTGCACCATCCTCAAGGTCTATCTGGATCGCGAGCGGGGGGATCTGATGCGGGCCCTGGCGCGCTACAACGGCAGCCTCGGCCGGCAGCGCTATCCCAACAAGGTGCTGGCGGCGCTCAACGCCCGCTGGTTCCGCCAGTAGCCACCTGCGCCCCCGGCCAGGAGGCGCAGGCGGACGACCCCGGCAGGCAGCAGGCTGTTGCG
>JALTLT010000401.1 GCA_027001815.1 Gammaproteobacteria bacterium
CCTCTTCCACCTTGAAGCGCTTGGAGAACTCCATGATCTGCCACAGGTCGGAGCGCGCCTCGCCCGGCGCCTTCACCTGCTGCCGCCAGAACTGGGTGCGCCGCTCGGCATTGCCGTAGGCACCCTCCTTCTCGATCCACATGGCGGTGGGCAGGATCAGGTCGGCGGCCATGGCGGTGACCGTCGGGTAGGGGTCGGAGACGACGATGAAGTTCTTCGGGTTGCGGTAGCCCGGATAGCTCTCCTCGTTCATGTTGGCCGCCGCCTGCATGTTGTTGTTGCACATCACCCAGTAGGCGTTGAGCTTGCCATCCTTGAGCATCCGGTTCTGCAGCACCGCATGGTAGCCCGGCTTGGGCGGAATGGTTCCCTCGGGGAGCTTCCACACCTTTTCGGCGAAGTCGCGGTGGGCCTTCTTCTTCACCACCAGGTCGGCCGGCAGGCGGTGGGCGAAGGTGCCCACCTCGCGGGCGGTACCGCAGGCGGAGGGCTGGCCGGTGAGCGAGAAGGGGCTGTTGCCCGGCTCCGAGATCTTGCCCATCAGCAGATGGACGTTGTAGAGCAGGCCGTTGACCCACACGCCACGGGTATGCTGGTTGAAGCCCATGGTCCAGTAGGAGGCCACCTTCTTGTCGGGATCGGCATAGATCCTGGCCAGCCGCAGGAGATTCTCCTTCGGCACACCGGAAAGCTCGGAGACGTAGTCGAGGGTGTAGGGCTCCACCGACTTGGCGTACTCCTCGAAGCTGATCTTGGTCAGCTTGCCCTTGGCGCGGTTCTTGGCCTTCTTCTCGAGCGGATGCTCGGGGCGCAGACCATACCCGATGTCGGTGGGCGTCTTGGTGAAGTTCACGTGCTTGTCGATGAACTCCTGGTTGTAGGCCTTGTTCTGGATGATGTAGTTGGCGATGAAGTTGAGAATCGCCAGATCGGTCTGGGGCTTGAAGACGATGCCGTTATCCGCCAGGTCGAAACAGCGATGGCGGAAGGTGGAGAGGACGTGCACCTCGCAGCCCGGCTTGGTCAGGCGGGTGTCGCTGAGCCGGGTCCAGAGGATGGGATGCATCTCCGCCATGTTGGAGCCCCAGAGGACGAAGACGTCGGCGTGCTCCAGGTCGTCGTAGCAACCCATCGGCTCGTCGGAGCCGAAGGCGCGGATGAAGGCCCCTACCGCCGAGGCCATGCAGTGGCGTGCGTTGGGGTCGATGTTGTTGGAGCGGAAACCGGCCTTGTAGAGCTTGGAGGCGGCATAACCCTCCCACACCGTCCACTGGCCGGAACCAAACATGCCGACCGCGGTGGGCCCCGTCTTCTTCAGGGCCTCCTTCCACTTCTCGGCCATGATGTCGAAGGCCTGGTCCCAGGTGATGGGGGTGAACTCTCCATTCTTGTCGTACTTGCCATCCGTCATCCGCAGCAGCGGAGTGGTGAGCCGATCCTTGCCGTAGATGATCTTGGAGAGGAAGTAGCCCTTGATGCAGTTGAGCCCCTTGTTGACCGGCGCATCGGGATCCCCCTGGGTGGCGACCACCCGGCCGTCCTTGGTGCCTATCAGTACGCTGCAGCCGGTGCCACAGAAACGGCACGCGGCCTTGTCCCAGCGGATCATGTTCTTGGCAGCCGCCACCTCCTTGATACCCGTTACCTGCAGGCCGGCGACGGCAGCCGTGGCCGCAACGGCATTGGACTTGATGAAATCACGCCTTGTCAGTTTCATGGGAACCCTCCCCTTCTTCATTCGAATCGAAATAGTGGTAGACCATGGCCGCCGACAGCACATCGTCCAGGCCCTGAATCTGTAACAGCGTATCCGCCACAATCCCTTCGGATTCATCCTCCACGGTCACCACGATCCGTCCGTCGTCGGCAACCGCGTGGACCTCGGTACCGGGCAGGGCCAGGAGCCGCTCGCGGACCGCCGCCGCCCGTTGCGGACGAGCATGGACCAGAACACCGCTGATGTTCACCGTGTCTCCTCCTCTGTGAATCCTATTGCCCGGGTCGGGCAGGGTGCATAACAGGCACCGCAACCATTGCAGGCATCCCTGTCGAGGACCGGCGCCGGCATCCTTCCGGCACGATGAATGAATCGGATCGCCCCCGCATCACATTGGTCGCCACACACCTGACAGGCGACCCCGCCGTGCACCAGGCACTCCGCCCCCACCACCGCCCTGAGTCTCCAGGGCTCCCCCTCCGCCCGCAGCGCCCCCGGCCGGCACACCTCGGCACACTCTCCACAGAAGGTGCACTCGCCTCGATCGAACCGCACCTCCGGGTACCCTCCGCCGACCATGGAGAGGATTCCCTCGGGGCACGCCTCCAGACAGTCGCCGCAGCGGGTGCAGAGAGAGAGGAAACGCTGGGGGTCTACGGACCAGGGGGGGAGGAGGGGGATTCTTCGACCGCGGAAATCGCCACGCAGAAAGGATCTCCGGTTGATGGAGGTGGGTGTGGAAGGTGTGTCCTGTACCGCCTGATCCACTGCGTTCCGCCTGTCGATTGGCATATAAGAGAATTATGGATTGATTATTGGGCTATATGAAAAAGGGGGGCATTGACTTAGATCAAGCAACATTTCAGCACACTTCCCGGAAGGTGGAGGTCTTCCCCCAGGGTAGAAGCATAGACGCAAAAAACCGCTTTTCCATCTCAGATGAAAAAGGATTGGCATTAGTATTTGCGATTCGGTGGAAGG
>JALTLT010000402.1 GCA_027001815.1 Gammaproteobacteria bacterium
TTCTTCGACCGGCTGGGTGTGCCGCGACTCTCATGACCTCAACTTCCCGAACCGCCCGGTGCGGACCCGCATGCCGGGTGGTGTGGGAGGGGCTCGGTCAGCTATGCTGACCGCCCCTATCCCGATCTGCAGGGGCTGTCTCGTCAGGAGGCCCCGTCTTGGCGGGTGCGGCGGCACACGGCTGGCCAGTCGAGAAGCTCCGCCTCCAGATCCATGCCCGGTTCCTCCGGAATGGCGAAGTGGCAGGCGGAGATGCCGGCTTCGCGCACCGATTCGGAGCGCCCGGTGAGCAGTGGATGCCAGGAGGGCAGGGCGAGACCGAGATACAGCCGGCGGTAGGCGCAGGAAGGGGGTAGCCAGTCCTGCTGGGGGAGGTTCTCCGGGGTGAGGGTGATACAGTCGGGGATGATGCGGGAGCGATGCTCGTACCGGCTGCAGCGGCAGGCCTCGAGGTCGAGGAGCCGGCAGGCGGCCCGCGTGTACCACACCTCGCCGCTGTCGCTGTCCTCCAGCTTGTGCAGGCAGCAGAGACCGCAACGGTCGCAGAGCGACTCCCACTCCTCCTCGGAGAGCCGGTGGAGGGGGCGCTCCTCCCAGAAGGGTCTGCGGTCACTTCTCTTCATGTCCGGTGGATGATCTGCATGTCTGGTCGTCTCTCGTTTCTCGTCCTGCTGTTGTGGGGGCTCCAGCTTCCGGCGGCGGACTCCTTCCCGCAGCGCATCGTCGCCCTCACGCCCCACCTGGTCGAATCGCTGTTCGCCGTCGGCGCGGGCGACCGGCTGGTGGGAGTGGTGGAGTATAGTGACTTTCCCGAGGCGGCGAAATCGATCCCGCGGGTGGGTGACTCCCGTGCCCTCGATCTGGAGAGAATCCTCGCCCTGCGGCCCGACCTGGTGGTGGTGTGGAGCGGATGGGTCGATGCCGAGGTGCTGGAGCGGCTGCGTCGCCTCGGTCTGCGGATCCATCTCTCCTCCGCGGAGACCCCGGAGGAGATCGCCGACGAGCTGGAGGCGCTGGGCAGGCTCACCGGCCACGCCGGGGAGGCGCGGCGGGCGGCGGCGGAGTTTCGCCAGCGGCTCGGGCGGTTGCGCCGGGCGCACCGGTCGCTTCCTCCCCTGCGGGTCTTTTACCAGATCTGGGACCGGCCCCTGATCACCACCGGCGGAGGGACCTTCCTCGATCGCGCCATCACCCTCTGCGGCGGCCGAAATCTCTTTGGCGACCTCTCCGACACGGCGCCCTCCGTCTCGGTGGAGGCGGTCCTGGCCCGCCGGCCGGAGGTGATCACGGGGGGGGCCAAGGGGGAGAAGGCGGTGCGCTGGCGGGAGCAGTGGAGGCACTGGCTCGGCGGCGAGTCGGGAAGGGGAGCCCCCGCCCGCGTGGAGTTCCTTGATCCGGACCTGCTGCACCGTCCGGGGCCGCGATTCATCGAGGGGTTGGAGCGTCTCTGCGACGTTCTCGACGGTGCCCGCGCGGACGGTTAACAGGCTGTTGAAAGACACCAGGACGGCCTTTTTCAACATCCTGTTAAAGGGGGACTCCGTCTCAGCGTTTCCCGCCGCGCAGCTCTTCCACCTTGTGCAGTACCCGCTGGGCACGCTGGATGCGGGCCTTGATCTCCTCGTCGTCGGGTCTCAGGCGCAGCGCCTGTTCCCAGAGGAAACGAGCCTCACGGATGTTGCCGGCCCCGTAGGCGCGGGTCCCCTCTTCGAGGAGCTCCTTCACCTGGGCATCGATCGCCTCGTTCACCGCCAGCTCCAACTCCGCCAGCTCGGGGGCGTGGGGCTGCAGCTTGCGCAGTTCCGCCAGCAGCTTGCGGACGTCGACCAGGTCACCGTCGATCAACGCCTGGTGGATCTGCTCGTTGAGGCGTGCCGCTGCCCGTTTGCGGCGCAGCTCCTGCTGCTGCTGCCAGGAGCGCTGTTGTCGCTTGCGACGCAACTCCGCCTCTTCGCGGGCCAGCTCCATCTTCTCGTCCAGCTCCTGCAGGAGCTGTTCGGCGCGGCTGCTGGCGGCCAGTCGCACGGCCAGTTCCAGGAAGGTCTGGGCCTGTTCCGGCTGGAGGTTGTCGAGGGCGGCGATCCCCTCCTCCTCGAGCAGCCGGGCCACCTCCTCGCTCTCCCGGCGCAGGGCCGCCACCCGCTCGAGGGTGGCCGGGTCGTCCGGGCGCATGGCGGCGATCGCCTCCTGGACCGGCAGGGTGCGCTCGAGCCATCCGGCCCGCAGCAGGAGGCGCTGCCTCTCCAGTCGTCGAAGCTCGCGCTGGCGGTCCTGTTCGAGGATCTCCCTCACCTGATTGAGGGCGAGGCCGTCCGGCAGATTGGCGAGGCCCCGATTGAGCAGTTCGAAGGCGCGCCCCCAGTCCCCCGCCAGACGGGCCTCGAGGATCTCGTCGGCCATCTCGGCGTCGTAACGACGCGCCATCTCCTGCACCTGCTGCAGCAGGTGGAGGCTCTCCTCCCGCTGATCCCCCTCGAGGAGCGCCCGCGCCTCGGCGAAGCGCTTCTGCTGGATGAGATCGATGGCCTGGAGTTCGGCGTCCGGCCTCACCGCCTCCTGGCCGGGAATGCAGCCACCGAGCCCGGCCAGTGCCAGGAGGGCGATGACAAGCCGCCAACTGAGGTGCAAGGTGGTCACGCCTGCAGTTCCTTCTCCACCCAGCCGGTGATCTCCTGGTCCATCA
>JALTLT010000403.1 GCA_027001815.1 Gammaproteobacteria bacterium
CGGGCGAGCGGGAGGCGTTGTGGCGCGACCCCTCGTTCATGCGCCGCATCGAGGCGCTCTGCGAGCCGGACCTCGCCTTCTATGACGCGGTTCGCGCGGCGGGCGGAGCGCTCAGGCGGTGAGTTCGTGCCACTCCATGCCCGGTTCGCCCAGCCAGTAGCCGTTGCACCACCCCCCCTCCGGTGGCTCCATCTCGGCCAGTGCGGCGGCGGGCTCCAGATCCCCGTCGGCCACCCTGCGGAATCGCTCCACCACCTCGGCCATCCCCTCCGCGGCGGGTGAAAGGCGCACCACCTCCACATCCAGCGCCTTCAGTTCGTCCATGACGCCGATGAGGTTGGTGGGGGCCGCCGACTGGAGCTGGATGCCGTTGATGGTGAACAGCGCCTGCCCCTCCTGGGTGGCCAGGGGCTTGCCTTCGGGATCATGGATGCAGCGGAACTCGCAGCGATCCTTGGGGACGTCGGCGGCGCGGGCGGTGAAGCAGCGGGCGGAGAAGGCGAGCGGCAGGCGACCCCAGACCAGCACCTCGGTCTCCAGGCCGGCGGGACGCGCCTGCTGCAGGGCGGTCAGCTCTTCACGGCCCAGTTCCACCGGCATCACCCAACGTCGGGCACCGGCCCGCTGCCACACCTCAAGGGTGCGGGCGTTGTAGCTGTTGAGGTGGGGGCCGGCAACGAAGGGACGGCCCTCCATCAGCTCCACCGCCGCCACGTCGTTGGCCTCGACCACCACCTGCTCGCGGCGGCAGAGTCCCTCCAGGGCGGAGAGTTCGGAACCCGCCTCCAGCAGGGCGAGGGTGGAGATCACCACCTCCTTCCCGGAAGCCCGAAGCCCCTCGGCGATCTCCAGCCAGTCGTCGGGTCGCAGCTCCCGCCGCTTGTGGCACACCACTTCGCCCAGATAGACGATCTCCACCGGCCACTCCCGCACCTGGTCGTAGAAGGCGCGGACGCGGTCGGCAGGCCAGAAGTAGAGGAGGGGGCCCAGGGCGAGCTTCATGGCGATCTTCTCCTACTGCCAGGGACGGTGGAGGGCGCCGAGGGTGGTGCTCTGCCCCTCCGAGACCTTGTTGAGTGCCTGCATCCAGCCCGCCTGAGGCCGGTAGCCCTGCGGGTCCTTCTTGCAGGCGTCGATCGCGGCACGCATCACCCGGGTCACCTGGGCGACATAGGCGGGGCTGCGCTGGCGTCCCTCCACCTTGATGGCGGCGACGCCGATCTCCAGCAGCTCGGCGAGGATCTCCAGCACGTTGAGACTGGTGGGTTCCTCGATGGCGTGGAACACCTTCCCCTCCACCTGGAAGCGGCCCTTGCAGAGTGTGGGATAGCCGGCCGCCTCGTGGGGCTGGTAGTGGTCGATGAGCACCCCGTTGAGACGGGAGCGGCGGCCGTCCCGCGCCTCCTCCCAGCGCACCGCACGGGCGGGCGAGCAGACGCCGCAGGTGTTGGGTGATTCGCCGGTGACATAGGAGGAGAGGGCGCAGCGTCCCTCCACCATCACGCACAGGCTGCCGAAACCGAACACCTCCACCGGCACCGGCGAGGCCTCCACCAGTGCCCGCACCTGGGGCAGGGAGAGGACCCGCGGGATCACCACCTGGGAGATGCCGAAGTGGCGGTGGTAGAAGCCGATGGCATGTCGGTTGGTGGCAGAGCCCTGTACCGAGAGGTGGAGGCGCAGGTGGGGATGGCTGCGGGCGGCGTAGTCCAGCAGGCCAGGATCGGCCATGATCAGGGCATCCACCCCCAGGTCGGCGGCGCGATCCACCGCCGAGCACCAGTCGCGGAACCTCGCCTCGCGGGGGTAGGTGTTGAGGGCCAGCAGCACCCTCTTTCCCCGGCGATGGGCATAGCGGATGCCTTCGTCGATCTCCTCGGGATCGAAGTTGAGGCCGGGAAAGTTGCGGGCGTTGGTGGCATCGCGAAAGCCGAGATAGACGGCATCCGCGCCGTTGTCGATGGCGGCCTTCAGGGAAGGGAGGCCGCCGGCGGGACAGATCAACTGCATGCTTGCCTCTTCTCTTGAGTGATCCGGTGGGCAAGGAGGGCATCGCCCTGGCGGGAACCCCGTCGGCGCAGCTCCGCCTCGATGCCGTTGAGTACCGCCCACTTGCGGGCGCACCATGCCGGCGCCAGCAGGATGCGGCGGGAGGCGGTCCCCGTGAGCCGGTGCCAGACCACCTCCGGGGGGGTGTGCTCCACCAGGTCGGCGGCGGTCCGGATGTAGCGCTCCATGCTCCAGGGCTGGTATTCGCCCCGCCGCCACTGGTTGGCCAGGAGGGTCCCCTTCACCACGTGCAGGGGATGGAGCTTGAGTCCGTCCACCCCCTCCTCCAGCACCCGCTCCAGGGTGGCGAGGGCGTGTTCGGGGCCCTCGCCGGGCAGTCCGGCGATCAGGTGGGTGCAGACCGGCAGTCCGCGACCCCTGGCGGCACGCGCCGCGGCGCGGTATTCGGCAAAGCCGTGGCCACGGTTGACCCGCTTCAGGGTGTGGTCGAACGCGGACTGCAGCCCCAGCTCCAGCCACACATCAAAGCCCTGATCGCGGTAACCGGCCAGCAGATCGAGCACTGCCGGCGGCACGCAATCGGGACGGGTGCCCACGGAGATGCCGATGACGTCGGGTTGTGCCAGCGCCCGGTCATAGAGCGTTCGCAGGGTCTCCACATCGGCATAGG
>JALTLT010000404.1 GCA_027001815.1 Gammaproteobacteria bacterium
GTGTTCCGTTCGCAGCAGGCCGCTGGCCGCCTCCACCGCCAGAGCGATATAGAGGAGCAGATAGGGGAGCTTCCAGAGGGGGTTGTGGGCGTACCAGCGTGGCAGGGGCGCTCTGCCGAGGGCCAGATAGAAGCGGGCGGTGGCGCCGATGATGCGCAGTTCGCCCCGTTTCGGCACGAGGGCGTCGAGGCGTTCGGTGAGATCGCCCGTGAAGAAGAGCAGAAGACGGATCGCCAGTCCTGCCACCAGTGCTGCTGCGGCGAGCTGGTGCAGATCCGCGGCGCCCTCCGCCAGCGAAGGACTCCCGGCGACCAGCCAGCCGGTTGCCGCCAGCAACAGGGTGGAGAGGCCGACCAGGAGATGGGCGAGGCGGAGCCACGGACGCCAGACGGGCAGGAGCTGAATGGCGGGTGGCGTCTTACGGGGAGGGATTGGAGCGTTCATGGCCCGCCATTCTACACCCCCAAAGAGAGAGGCGCCCCACGGGGGGCGCCTCGGCTGGTCGGGAGTGACGCGTAATCAGCGGTTGAACCGCTCCTTCTTTCGCTGCTTCGCCTTGCCCGGGTTCTTCTCCGCCTTGCGGTAGGTCTGCCGGGTCTTCTCGGGGTTGTTCCGCGCCTTGCCGTAGACCTCCTTGGTCTTGCCGGGATTGCGTGCCCCCTTCTTGATCGCCTTGTTGCTCTTTTTCTCGCCGACCCGCTCGCGGACGCTGTACGCCTCTCGGGCGGCCTTGGGGTTGCGCTCCGCGGCACCCTTCACTGCGCGGGTCTTCGCCGGGTTTTTGGCCATCTGTTCGCGATACTTGTAGGCGTCGCGGGAGAACTGGGGATTGCGGTCGAGGAATTCCTTGTTGGAGTAGAGTTCCTTCGCCACTTCGGGATTGCGGTTCAGCCACTCACGATCCTGGTAGACGGCGCGGGCCACCTCGGGATTGCGGTTCAGGTACTCCTTGTTCTTGTACGCCTCCCTTGCCACATCGGGATGGCGCTTCAGCCACTCGCGGTTGCCATACATCCGCTTGGCCGCTTCGGGGTGCCGGTTGAGCCACTCCTTGTTCTGGAACATCGCCTTGGCCACCTCGGGGTTGCGATCGAGCCAGCGGCGGTTCTTGTACATGGACTCGGCGAGGCGCGGATGGGCATCGAGATAACCCTCGCGCTTGATCAGCTCGGCGGTGAGGTCGGGGTGGCTCTGCAGATAGCGCCGGTCGTTGTACCACTGCTTGCCGGCGTTGGCACCGAACTTCGCCCGGTAGTCGGCCTCGAACTCGGGGTGGGCGTTCACGTACTCCTGCCAGGTCTCGGCCTGCGCGCCGAAGGCGGCGAGAAGAAGCCCCAGGGCGAAGCCGAGTTTGAGAATCCGCTTGTTCATGTCGATCTCTCTCCGTGTCGTTGGAATAGTATGCCTTTCTGGTTCTGAACAACGAACGTCGCGGGGCGCGGTTGACAAGGCGCCCCTTTTCCACCGCTCCCCGGCTGAGGTAAGCTGCTCGTCCGCCGCTGGTATCGCCCCGGGAGCCCCGCATGACCCGACCCCTGTTGCTGAGCGTGGTGGAGTCCGCCATGCACCCCTCTTTCGCCGACCTCTATGGACGGCTCGGCCTCCGCGAGGAGCGCGCCTACTCCATCCGCGAGGCGATGCGTCTCGCGAAGCGGCTCCGGCCGGCCTGGATCGTGGCCGAATTCTTCTACGGCTATGGCAACAACTACAGCGGTGTCCACGTCAGCAATCTCGACGTGCTGCTGGTTCAGCTTCAGACCTCCTCTCCGCAGACGCGGGTGGTGGTGCTGGTGCAGAAGGAGGAGATGCGCTTCGTGGAGCGGCTCACCGACCGTTTCCCCGTGCATGCGGTGATGCAGTTGCCGGC
The DNA here is from genome assembly GCA_027001815.1 of Gammaproteobacteria bacterium. Classification (GTDB taxonomy): domain Bacteria; phylum Pseudomonadota; class Gammaproteobacteria; order JALTLT01; family JALTLT01; genus JALTLT01. Next base: position 1,868 of record JALTLT010000404.1, read on the forward strand.
CGATCCGGAAGAGATGCAGGTGGTGCTGACGACGGCGTGATCGCCGTGGACGAGAGCGACGGGCCGTTCTTCCTCCCGCCTCCAGGAGTGTCTCAGGTGCGCGTCTCCCCCTGTGCCTCGCCTGCCGCGAGGTCCTCCAGGAGGGGGACAGCGAGACGGGTCCCCGGTCGCAGGTTGGCCAGATCCACGTCCGGGTTGTACTGGCGAAGCAGCCAGAAGGGGACCCGGTAGCGGCGGCTCGCCAGCAGCCAGACCGCTTCTCCCCGCCTCACCGTGTGGTGGTGGGTTCCGGTGATGCGGTAGCGGCGGAAGAAGGCCTCCTGGATCTGCCGGTGGAAGGCGACCCGCTGCTTCTCGAACTCGGCCGGTGTCACCCGGTGGAAGTCGAGCTTCAGGCGGCGCCCCACCACCACCGCCTCGCCGAAACGCATGCCGTTGAGGTGACGCAGACGGCTGGCCCGGATGCCCAGCCACTCCGCATAGTGGCCGAGGGTCTCCAGGGGCTGGATCTCGATGGTGCCGTCACCGGCCACCTGATAGTTGGAGGGATCGGCCGCCAGTTCCGGTTGCGGGGCCGCCTCGGCGATGGCGGTCGCGCCGAGCGGCGAGTCGCCGCCCTCTACCGGCTCCTCTCCGTTTCCCGCCTCCCCGGCGGGGGCGGCGGGCGCGGTCTCCGCCGCAGCGGCAGGCCCTTCGAGGGAGAGGGCGGGAGAGGCGATGGAGGCGACCTGGATCGCCTCTTGCGGAGCGGGGGCCGGCGGCGCCGCGGAGCCTGCGGAGAGGATCGTTCCGCTGCCGGTCGACACCGGCAGGCGCAGTCGCTGACCTGCATAGATGCGGTTGCGGTCGCGCAGGCCGTTGAGGGCCATCAGCGCCTTTTCGGTGGTGTCGAAACGGCGCGCGATCCGTGACAGGGTGTCTCCCCGCCTCACCCGGTAGATGCCGTCGGCCGGGCGCTCCACGGTGGTTCCTGCCCCCGGCGGGTGGGAGGGCGAGCCGGATTCGGAGAAGGGCAGGCGCAGCACCTGACCGACGCGGATGAAATGGCGCGAGCGGAGCCCGTTGAGTTCGGCGAGGGTGTTCGGCCGGACGTCGTAGCGGGCGGCGATGCCGGAGAGGGTGTCCCCCCGCCGCACGGTGTAGAAGCGGTCCGGGATCTGGCGCGCGTGGAGGAGTTGCGGCCCGAGCGTCGCCAGCGTTGCGCGGCTCACCTCGCTCTCCTCCGCGGGCACCCGCAGGCGGTATCCGCGCGGTATATACTTGGTGCCGTTCCAGACCGGCTCCCGCAGGGCGGGGTTGAGCCGGCGCAGGGTATCACGGTCGAGTCCCAGGGCGGCGATCAGCGCATCCATCTCCACGAAACCGGGCACCTCCAGCTCCTCCACCGGCTCCGCCTCGTGTCCGCGCACCGGCCCGAACCAGCGCTCCGCATCGCGCGAAACGTCGAGGGCGGCGAGAAAGGCGGCGTAGAAGTTGCGCGAGGCGAAACCGAAGGTGCGGCCGCGATACTTCTCCACGATCACGCCGATGTCCCGGGTACCGAGCTTCTCGGCCGCCCGCCGCATGCCGGAGACGCCATGGTTGTAGGCGGTGATGGCCAGCGGCCAGCTCCCGGTGAGATCGTAGTTGTGGCGCAGCAGCCGGGCGGCGGCGTGGGTGGCGCGCCAGGGGTCCATCCGTTCGTCCACCACATGGTCGATACGGAGGTAGCGGCGGCCGGTGGAGCGGGTGAACTGCCAGAGCCCCGCCGCCCCCACCCGCGACCAGGCCCGGGGGTTGTAGGAGGATTCCACGTGGGGCAGGGCGGCCAGCTCGTCCGGCACCCCCTCTTCGCGCAGGGCGCGTCGGATGTGCGACTCCCATTGGCCGGCCCGCTCCAGGCCGGCGCGGAACTTGTCGGCCTGGCCGAGCTGGAAGCGGAGGCGACGGGCGGCGGCGAGGAACTCCTTCCTGCCGGTCCCCTTGGGCCAGAGAGCCAGGACCCGTTTCTCTTCCGCGGTGAGGAACTGGTAGCGGCCCTGGGCGAGGCGGCGCAGGATGGCGCGGTAGTGGCGCTTGCGCGCCTTCACCTGCCGTTCCCGGGAGCGGCGACTCTGCTCCCGGGTGAAGTGGATGGTCTCGTAGACGATGCCCAGGTGACGATCGTCGTGCAGCAGGCCGCCGCCGGTGTCGACCTCGGTGTAGATGCGGGTCCAGAAGGCCACCGCCTCGCGGATCGCAGGGGGGCGGGGGAAGAGTTCGTCCCCCCCGTCGGCCACCCCGGCCAGGGGGAGCCACAGCAGCAGAGACGCCAGCCACACGGCGGCGAGCCCCTTCCGGTCGTCTCTGCTGCCCCTCGTCATCTCTTCTTTCTCTCCGCATCCGCCGCCATGTCGCCTCGCCCCATGGCTACTCTTTTCGGCATGGTCCGCGAATATTGTAATTCACGCAAGGGTCCGGCGGTCCGCCGGCTGGGGGCGGCGCTCGGCCGACCCGGTTGCTGGAGGGTCAAAGGGAGGGGGAGAGGGCGGCGTAGTCGGAGAAGTTGATGCGATGGACCACGAAGCGGAGAAGGTCGTCGGCATACCGCTCCAGGGGGCTGGCGTCGGCGACGGCGAGGCCGTTGGTATCGGCGCACCACCGGTAGGCCCGCGCGGCGCGGACGTAATCGAGTTCGGCGAGGGAGGGCGAGGCCTCGGCGGCGCTCATGCGTCGCTCGACGCTGAGCGCAAATTCGGCGAGCTTCCGCACCTGGTAGGCGGCCACCGGGCTCTGCCGATCGGCGGAGGCGACACAGGCGGAGATCACCGGGTGGAGACGGATGCGCTCGAGCATCGCCCGCTCCCGCGGGCTGAGGAACTGTTGCCAGTGGCGGGGAGGCTCCGCCTTCTTCTGCGCCTCGGCAGGCCCTTCGGTCACCGCCAGCCCGATGAGCGCCGCCATCACCGGCTCCAGCGCCACGGCCCGGCCGGATACCGCCAGGAGTGGCAGCAGCAGAAAAAGAGGGGTGAGATGGCGACGCACGATCATGCGGGTTTTCCCTTACGAACACCTGGCATTCGGGAAGGACTATAGAACCTCCCGGTGACGATTTCAAATCCAGCAGGATGTTGAAAAAGGCCTTCCTGGCCTTTTTCAACGCCGGAAGCCGAAAATGCGATTTCCGGCTTCCTCACGTTTTCAATGATCTTTCGTCATTGAAAACGGCGGTGCATCCCTGCACCGTGGTACAGGTTGTCGAAAAACGGTGTTTTTCAACAGCATGCTAGCGCCTCGATGGCCCCGATTCCGACGACTGGAGCACACTCCGGAACAAAAGGTGACGACAAATTGGCGGGAAGGAGGGCGGGGAGTGCAAGGGAGGTGGGGCGAGGGTGGCGCAAGAGCCCCTCCCTGGGCTCCTGAAGCCGGGAACGGAAAACGTGCTCCTCCGTCCCCTGACAGGAAGTTGAACATGCGATTTCCGGCTTCCTCACGTTTTCAATGACTTGGCGTCATTGAAAACGGCGGTGTGTCCATGCACCGCGGTACAGGCTGCCGAAAAACGGTGTTTTTCCACGACCTGTCGGGTCAGGCGCGAATGATGATCCAGGGGTCGACGACGCAGGTGGTGTTGCCGATACGGATCTTGAGGTCGTACTTGTAGCGGCCCGGTGCCACCCCCTCGGGCACCGTGACGCTCAACTGACCGCCGGTGGCCCAGATCTCCTTGCGTCCGACGGGAGAACCGGCGGGGAAGACGATGCCCAGCTCCACCTGCTCGGGGAAGTTCCACTGGATGGTCTCTCCCACCTGGGCGGTGGCATCTTCGGGCAGGACCTGCAGTGTGCCGTCGGCGCCTCTCTCAACCAGGATGGTGATCGTGTTGGCAGCGATGTTCATTGGATTCTCCTCTTCTTGGTTGTTGGCGGGCCTTGCCGGGCGGCCCTCTTCGATGGTGGGGAAGGCATGACGGGTCGGCCTCCCGTTCCGCCACGTCGTCTGCCCCGCGGTCATCGCCCTTTCCGGCCTCATTGGGTGCCGGTAAGGATGATTCCCTCGATACTGCTTCGCAGCCCCTCCAGCTCCGGATCCGCCTTGGCCAGAGCGGGTGGAAAACCGAGGCGCAGCGCCTGGTCGAGGGCGATCTGCGCCTCCTTGGGGAAGCCGAGCCGACGCCAGGTACGGGCGGCGAAATAGTGGACGTACATCCCCGTGCTGCCGCCGGAGAGGGCCTGGCGAAGGGCGTCGAGCGCCTCCTTGCGACGGTCGAGGCAGGCGGCGTACCATGCGATGCCCGCCAGGGTCTCGCTCTCCTCGGCGACCACCTGCAGGCGCTTGCGGGCCTGGAGGATGGCCTGTTCCAGGGCGCGACGGGCCGCCGCCTCTTCACCGGGGAGCCGTATCAGCGCCTCGGCGAGGCTGCCCCAGGTCCGGTGATCGGCGGGAACCAGCCGGATCGCCTCCCGATACATCGCCGCCGCCTCCTTGTAGCGCCCCAGATAGTAATAGACGGCGCCGGCATTGACATACCCTCCGTAGTTCTTTTCGATCCGTTGCGCCCTCTGCAGGGCCAGCGAGGCGTTCTCGAAGTTGCCGTTGTGGAGATAGGCGGCGCTCAGATTGGTGAGGGCCCAACTGTTGTCGGGTGTCAGTGAAAGGACCGTGTTGAAGGCGTCGATTGCCTCTTCGTAACGGCCCCGATTGAAGAGAAAGGCACCATAGGCCATGTAGGTGCTCCACATTCCCGGTGCCAGCTTGATCGCCTTCCGGAAGGTCTCTTCCGCCTCCTCGAACGCCCCCTGGCTCTCCAGCAGGCGACCGAGGCTGCGGAGGTTGTAGGCGTCCTTGGGGTCCAGCTCCAGGGCGCGCAGGAAAGATCGCTTCGCCTCCTCCAGCCGGCCGGTGCCCCACTCGAGCATGCCGAGTGCGGTATGGGCGAGGGCCAGCTTCGGGTCGAGCCGCAGCGCCTCGCGGCAGGCCTGGCGCGCCAGGGTGACGTACTGCTCCTGCTGGACGTTGTCGTAGAGCTGCCAGCGGGCCATGCAGAGCCCCGCCCAGGCGTCGGCGAAGCGGGGATCCTCGCGGGTCGCCTGCTCGAAGAGGCGGGCCGCCGCCAGGGCGGCCTGGCGACTGAGGTTCTGCCTGAGGTAGGTGATGCCCTGCAGGTAGTAGTCGTAGGCGGGGATGCTGTCGGTGGGTCTCGCACTCTTCTCCAGGGCGTTTTCCTCCATCCCCAGCTCCGTCTCGAGTACCTTCACCACGGCGCGCGCCACCCGGTCCTGCAACTGGAAGATCTCGTCCCGAAGGCCGTCGAGCACGGCCGCATCCAGCACCTTGCCGTCGGTGGTGCGGACCAGCCGGTACTGGACCCGGATACTCCCCTCCTCCGCTGACAGCCCCCCTTCCAGGCGGAGCGGTGCAGCGACACCCTCCCCGGCCGGGACGACGTAGACGTTGGGGAGGCTGCTCAACTGGGTGGCGATCACCTCGGAGAAGCCCTCGCTGAAGGTGTCCTGACGGCTGGCGGAGAGATCGACGAAGGGCTGCAGGGCGATGTAGTAGGCCTCCGGTGAGCGCGGCGTGTTGAGATGCCGGTAGAGATAGGCCCCCGCCAGGGTGGCGGCGAGAAGGGGCAGCGCCGTCAGGAGAGGATGGCGGCGGGAGATGCGGACCAGCCGGCTGGTGAGTTTCCGCTCCCGGCGCTGCATGACCGCATAGAGGAAGATGCGGTGACCCACGCCGGGAGGGAGGCGGTTGCCGAGGGGGACGATCTCGAGGCCCGGCTTGTCCCAGATCTGTTCGTAGACCGCCTGGGTGATGAGGAGGGAGCGGGGCTGGGCGAAGGAGGTCACGGCGGAGACCAGGTCGGCTGCGGCGGGGTCCACCTCTCCGTCGTCCAGGGCCACGTCCCCGAGATGAATCGCGATCTGCAGGCCACAACCCGGGGCCGCCTCGCCGATCTCGCCGAGCAGCTCCAGCGCCGCCCTCACCGCGTCGAGCGACAGGGGGAAGAGGGCGAGATAGTCGAGCCGCTGCAGGGCCACCCGGCGGCCGAAATGGCTGGTGACGAGGCGGTCGATCCGCTCCAGCAGCCGGCTTCCCTCCGGTGTGGCGGGAAGCAGAGGGCGCGACTGGTCCCGGCATCCGTAGCGGATGCCCAGCAGCACAGCGAGTCTCTGATGGCCTCCGGGCGTGTTCATGACGATGGATTCCATTCCTCTCCAGGGATGAGGGTAGGGGCAGGCTGTCGAACGACGCCGATGATCGGCAGCCTGCGCGTGATGCAGGGGGGCATCGCCACGTTCGAAGACGGCGGGCCGTCGGACATGTGCGGGGACGGGAGACCGCGTTTTCCATCCCCGGCCTGGAAAAGCCCGTGGAGGGGCGCTCGCAACATCCTGCCCGGGTACCGATGAGGCGGGTTGGTGGCGTCGCGAAGGGGTGGCGTGAGGTGGCTGCAGACCGATCTCCACCGGCATCTGCTCTTCCTGCCTCCTCCCTCGCCACGGAAGCGTGCTCCTCCACCTGCAGGCGGCCGGTGCAGCGACGGGAGATCCTGCGCACCGGACGATTCACCAGCCCCGATCGTCGGAGACCGTTTACCGGAAGAGTACAATGCCTCGAAGGCTGGAATCGGTGGGGAAGTACCGTTGCCGGCGCCAACTGTTACCCCCCCGGTTGTGGAATGATGCCCTTCCGTGGCAGCGAAGGTGGAGGCGTGAGGTTCCTGCACCTTCAGGGGGAGCCGGCCGGGGGCCCGAAGAGCCGGGCGAGGAGGCGTCTGGCGGCGGCGTCGGAAAGCCCCAGAACCGCCACACTGCCCTTTTCGGTCCTGCTGACGAAGCCGCTCACTCCTTCCTGGACGAACGGACCGGTATGGCTGCTCAGGGGCGATGCGGAGAAGAGCAGCACCGTCGCCGGCCGTCCCTCGTGCTGCAGTCGAAGCTGCAGGGCGGGCGCCCCGTCCAGTTCGATCCACCGGGCGGTGAGGGGTGAGGGCGGAGGGGGGCGCAGCTCGAGGCCGAAGGGGACGAGGGCGTTGCGCAACGCCTGGTCGCTCAACGGCTGGCTGGGGAGGGTCGGCTGCAGGGAGCGTCGATGGGCGGCTGCCAGCTCCTGGCGGTGCTGCCAGGGGAGGTAGAGGGCCGCGGCGACGAGCGTTATCAAGGAGGGGATCAGCCAGGGGAGCAGGAGCCGTGCGAACCGCCCCTGACGGCATGGAGCGTGATGGTCGAGTCGCTCGGAGAGGGAGCGCGGCACCTCGATGGCCAGGGCGGTACCGAGCTGCCCTTCCAGTTCGCGGACGGTGCGGCCGAACCGCCGGCAGGCGGCGCACTGTTCCGCGTGGGCGGCCCGCCGGTCGTCCTCGCGCAGCGGCGCTTCGAGCATCGCCCGGCGGTAGGCGAGACAGTTCATCGTCCACCACGACCCGCCGTGGGGAGCCGGTCGACCCTCGTCTCCTGCTTGAGCAGCCACTGGCGGGCACGGCAGAGGCGCGTCGCGACCGAGGCCTCGCTGGTCTCGAGAACGGCGGCGATCCGGGGGATCTCCATGCCGGCGAGTACCTGGAGCAGCAGCGGCAGGCGATACTCCTCGGGAAGCCTGCGCACCACCAGGCGCAGGCGCTCCATCTCGCCTTCCGGAAAGTCGGTGGAGAGCGGGGGGGCCGGCAACGCGGCGGGTCTGCCGCGGTAGCGGAGGGTGATGGGGGCCACTTCCCGGATCATGAGCTCGATCAGGAACGGCAGGGCGTTGCCCTCGTGAGGGATCTCGAGCCGGCAGGCGCGGCGCAGGGTCAGGGAGACCAGTCGCTCGGCCTTGCCGGTGTTGCCCCAGAGCCAGAGGGCGAACCGGTAGAGGGGTGCCCCCCACTGCTGTGCCAGGCTGTCGAAACGGGAGGTGCTTCTGGTCATGGGCGAGGACCTCCGGAGGGTGCGCCAGCAGGTGCCCCGGCACATCGCCGGGTGACGGTTGCAGACCCTGAGAAGAAAAGCTTACTCCGCGGCTGCGAGATCCTCAAGCGCCGGCCCGCCCGGGGGGCTCGTCGCGTCCCCCTGACGGCTTGTGTCGCGCCTTCCGGCACGTCATGATGGGCGCCCCGGGGGAGGGGCGCCGGCCGCTTGGCAGGATGTTGAAAAAGGCCGTCCTGGCCTTTTTCAACGCCGGAAGCCGAAAAATGTGATTTCCGGCTTCCTCACGTTTTCAATGATCTTTCGTCATTGAAAACGGCGGTGCGTCCATGCACCGCGGCACAGGCCGCCGAAAAACGGTGTTTTTCAACAGCCTGTTAGGCGGCTCCTTCGGTCTGCCCCTTCCCGGAGAGCCCCGTGACCAGGAGATCCGGCATGCAGCTATCCTTCGACGGCTCCATCGCAGGCGCCTTCGTCCTCTACATCGTGGTGATGCTCTGGCTCGGCTGGCGCGGCTGGCGCCGCACCCGGGACCTCTCCGACTATCTGCTCGGGGGGCGTTCCCTCGGCCGGTGGGTCTCGGCCCTCTCGGCAGGCGCCTCCGACATGAGCGGCTGGCTGCTGCTGGGTCTGCCCGGCTACGCCTA
>JALTLT010000405.1 GCA_027001815.1 Gammaproteobacteria bacterium
GAGGGTACACGGTCGGTCGAGGGGACGGCCATCCAGCATCACCCTGCCCCCTTCCAGGCGCAACCTGCCCCGGGCGAACCAGTCGATCACCTGCGGATAGATGCGGTGCTCCTGTTCCAGTACCCGGACGGCGAGTTGCTCCTCGGTGTCGTCGGGGAGCACGGGAACCGGGACCTGGAGCACTACCGGTCCGCCGTCCAGTTCCTCGGTGACGAAGTGGACGCTGGCGCCGTGCTCGGTCTCGGCGGCCTCGAGGGCCCGGCGGTGGGTGTGGAGTCCCTGGAAGCGGGGCAGCAGGGATGGGTGGATGTTGAGCATCCGTCCCTCGTAGTGTTGGACGAAACGGGGGGTGAGGATGCGCATGAAGCCGGCCAGTACCACCAGTCCGGGCTGGTAGCGGTCGATGGCCGCCATGAGGGCCTCCTCGAACCCCTCCCGGTCGGGCCAGCGGCTGTGGTCGACCACCTCGGTGGGGATGCCGGCCCGGCGTGCCCGCTCCAGACCGTAGGCGTCGGCACGGTTGCTGATCACGGCACGGATCTCCACCGGCAGATCCTGCTGCGCCCGGTCGATGATCGCCTGGAGGTTGCTGCCGCTGCCGGAGATGAGTACCACCAGGGGCAGAGGGGTCTCGCTCATGCCAGCTCCACCGTGGCGGGGCCGTCGGCCGCCTCCACCCGGCCCAGCTCCCATGCCCGTTCTCCCGACTGCTCCAGCATCGTGATCACTTCAGCGGCCACCGCCGCCGGGACCGTCAGCACCAGTCCCACCCCGCAGTTGAAGGTGCGGTACATCTCCCGTTCCTCCACGTTGCCCTGTTCCTGCAGCCAGCGGAAGAGGGGCGGCCACTGCCAGGAGGTGCGGTCGATCACCGCCCGGGTGCCGGGCGGCATCACCCGCGGCAGGTTCTCCGGCAGACCGCCGCCGGTGATGTGGGCCACGGCATGGACCGGATGGCTGCCGAGCACCTCCAGGACCGGTTTGACATAGATCCGCGTCGGGGTGAGCAGGGCCTCGCCGAGGGTGGTCTCCCCGAAGGGGGCGTGCAGGTCGGCACCACTCACCTCGACGATCTTGCGGATCAGGGAGTAGCCGTTGGAGTGGGGGCCGGAGGAGGCGATGCCGACGAGGCGGTCGCCGGGGCGTGCCTGGGTCCCGTCGAGGATGCGGGACTTCTCCACCACCCCCACCGAGAAGCCGGCCAGATCGTACTCGCCGTCGGCATACATGCCGGGCATCTCGGCGGTCTCGCCGCCGATCAGGGCGCAGCCCGCCTGTCGGCACCCTTCGGCGATCCCCTCGATCACCCGGGTGGCGGTCTCCACCTCCAGGTGTCCGGTGGCGAAGTAGTCGAGGAAGAAGAGCGGTTCGGCCCCCTGTACGATCAGGTCGTTGACGCACATGGCCACCAAGTCGATGCCGATGGTGTCGTGACGCTCCATCTGCATCGCCAGCTTGAGCTTGGTGCCGACCCCGTCGGTGCCGGAGACCAGGACCGGTTCCCGGTAGCGGTCGGTGGGGAGCTGGAAGAGGGCGCCGAAGCCGCCCAGCCCCCCCAGCACACCGGGTCGGAGTGTGGTGCGGGCGATCGGGCCGATCCGGTCCACCAGGCGGTTGCCCGCGTCGATGTCGACGCCGGCGTCCTGGTAGCTCAGGGAGGGAGGGTCGCGATGGTCGTTCATGGGGGCTCCGGCAGCGATGCAAGCGCGCTGTGCGATATGTTAGAGTTGGCCAACCTGGAAATTTCGGGCGTTCCCACGGCCTCCGGCCGGGGCGCGCAGACAATTATACGGGCTTCCGGCGGAAAATACCGGGTCCGGGGCTGCCTCCTCCATGTCCATGTCGAGAATCCTGCTGCTCTTCCTTCTGCTGATGCCGCTCCAGGCGGGGGCCGTGGCGGTTCGTGTCCCCGACCTCTTCGAGGCGGCGGTACCGGTAGAGGACCAGAGTCGTGGCGAGCGGGAGGCGGCGCTGGCCAGGGCGCTGGCGGAGGTGGTGGTGCGGGTCTCCGGTCAGGCGGATGCCCATCTGCAGCCGGCGGTGGTGCGTGCCATGACCGGTGCGGCGCGCCTGGTACAGCAGTACAGCTACCGGCAGGCCGCCCCCGAGGAGGAGGGGGGCGAGCCCCGGCTGCTTCTGCAGGTTCGTTTCGACCGGCGGGCGGTAGAGAAGCTGATCGCCGAGGGGGGGCTGCCCCTCTGGCCGGAGCGGCGGCCGCTGACCTTGGTCTGGCTGGTGGTGGAGGCGGGGCCGGAGCGGCGGCTGGTGAGCGGCGAGGTGGCTCCGGAACTGCAGCAGGTGCTGGAGGCGGAGGGGCGGCGCCGGGGGGTGCCGCTGATGCTGCCGCTCTGGGATCTGGAGGATCGTTCCCGGGTCTCGCTGGCGGAGATTTGGGGGGGGTTCCTGGAGGGCGTACTGGAGGCGTCGCGCCGCTACGGGGTGGATTCGGTGCTGGTGGGGCGCCTCTTCCGGCGGAGCGACGGTGCCTGGAGCGGGAGCTGGACCCTGCACACACCGGAGGAGGAGCTGCGCTGGCAGAGCGAGGGGGAGGCGATGACCGCCCTGCTGGCCAGCGGGGTGGACGTCCTGGCGGACCGGCTCGCCTCCACCTATGCGGTCCGCGGCGGAGGGGAGGAGAATGGCTCTTTCCACCTGGTGGTGGAAGGGGTGGAG
>JALTLT010000406.1 GCA_027001815.1 Gammaproteobacteria bacterium
TCGATCTGCTGGTGGTCGACGAGGGCCACGAGTACAAGAACGAAGGCTCCGCCCAGGGCCAGGCCATGGGGGTGCTCGCCAACAAGGTCCGCAAGGTCCTGCTGCTGACCGGCACCCTCATGGGCGGATACGCCGACGACCTCTTCTACCTGCTCTGGCGCATCATGCCCCGCAGGATGATCGAGGACGGCTACCGCTACAACGGCCGCGGCAGCCTGGGCAGCGCGGCCATGGCCTTCATGCGGGATCACGGCATCCTCAAGGACATCTACAGGGAGTCCGAGGGAAGCAGCCACCGCACGGCCCGGGGCAAGCGCATGACCGTGCGCACGGTCAAGGCGCCAGGGTTCGGTCCCAAGGGGATCACCCGCTACGTCCTGCCGTTCACCGCCTTCCTCAAGCTCAAGGAGATCGGCGACAACGTGCTGCCGCCGTACCGCGAGCACTTCCAGGAGGTCACGCTGACGACAGACCAGGCCGAGCGGTATCAGGACCTGGAGTCCACGCTGACGGCCGAGCTGAAGGAGGCGCTGCGCCAGGGCGACAACAGCCTGCTGGGTGTCGTGCTCAACGTGCTGCTGGCCTGGCCGGACACCTGCTTCCGCGAGGAGGTGGTCAAGCACCCCAGGTCCAGGCAGCTGCTGGCCTACGTGCCCTCCATCCTCGGCGACGATCCCTCGCCGAAGGAGGCGGAGATGCTGCGCATCTGCGCCGAGGAGAAGGCCGAGGGGCGCCGCGTGCTGGTCTACACGACCTACACCGGTACCCGGGATACCTCCAGCCGACTCAAGCGGCTGATGGAAGCCCGCGGCCTCAAGGCCGCGGTGCTGCGGGCCAGCATCGACACGAGCCGCAGGGAGGACTGGATCCTCGACCAGGTGGACCGGGGGGTGGATGTGCTCGTCACCAACCCCGAGCTGGTCAAGACCGGTCTGGATCTGCTGGAGTTCCCGACCATCGTGTTCATGCAGTCGGGTTTCAACGCATACACCCTGCAACAGGCCGCCCGCCGCTCCTGGCGGATCGGCCAGTCGCTGCCGGTGGACGTCCATTTTCTCGGCTATGGCGAGACGGCACAGATGGCGTGCCTGTCGCTCATGGCCAAGAAGATCGCGGTGAGCCAGTCCACCTCCGGCGACATGCCGGAGACCGGCCTGGATGTGCTCAACCAGGACGGGGACTCCATTGAGGTCGCGCTCGCCAAGCGGCTGCTGGCTTGACCCCCGCCCGCCGACGCCTCCGGGCGCCGGCGGGCACTCTTTTTCGGGAACAGATCGGATCTCCTGGCACCGCGCCCGGGGCGCGGGCCACCCGGACCGGGTTGCCTCCGGTTGATCGGGCGGGGCGCCCGATTCTATATTTGCCGTATCACACCGCGCGCGGCGGGACATACCGCGCACCCTTGCAGGCCCTCCGCCTGCCCCCCCAAAGCCCTGCCGGATCGTGAGACAGGGCGGCCCCCGGGCCTCGATCCTTTCGTTCCACCCCGCCGGGGCATCGCTGCCCTGGCGGGCACTGCCTCCTGCGGGTTTCCACTTACCGAAAAGAGGAGGTAGACTTGTGAACATGGTTGCTTTTGACACGCTCAAACTGGCCCGCAAACTGCGTGACGCGGGCATGCCCCCCGAGCAGGCCGAGGCCGTTGCAGAGGCCGAGGCCGAGGCCTTGGGTGAGTTCGTACTTGCCAATCTCGCAACCAAGGCAGACATTGCCGAGGTTCGTGGCGAAATCGCCGAGGTCCGCAAGGATGTCGCCGGACTCCGGATGGAGGTCGCCGAGGTCAGGGAACAGGTCGCCGGACTCCGGATGGAGGTCGCCGAGGTCAGGGAACAGGTCGCCGGACTCCGGATGGAGGTCGCCGAGGTCAGGGAACAGGTCGCCGGACTCCGAAGCGAGATGCACGAGGAGATCGCCGGTGTCCGTGGCGAGGTTAACTGCCTCCGGGCCGAGATGCACGAGGCCAACAGCAAGTTGCTCCAGTGGGTCATCATCATCAACCTCACCTCGCTCGGTATCGTTGCCACAATCGCTGGCGTTTTTTAACCCGGACAGGGACCACTCCTGGCCCCTGTCTCCTTCCATCGTCTCCCAGCCGGTCAACAAGAAGTTCGCTGATGTCAGCGTCTACGAGTTGAGGGGCTGGTTCGGGAGACAAGACCTCGGGCCCTGTCCAGTTGCGGTGCTCCAGGTGCTCCATCAGGCGATCCGCTCGTCGAATCGCCCTTCCACCACGGCAAGCCGGGCATTTCGCTCAGACTGGCTGCCGACTTTCCGGCTCCGCAGGCACCTCGCCAGCAACGCCGGAATGTCATCGATCGTCAGCCGGGACCGGAACCGCTCGACCAGACCCTCAAAGGTCTGTCGGTCGAATGCGAACAGATCCTTCGGCAACCGCTGGAAGAGCTGTTCCTCATCCCCACCCGATTCGATGACTCTCAATTCGACCATGCCGCATACGTAATACGCAGGCGGCGCTCTTTCCAACCCCGCCGGGGACACACCTCCCCGGCAGGGGGGCGCGTGTCTCCGGCTTTTTCACATGAGGAGACACGCCATGAGCTTCTACCTTCACCCCAAGATGATCATGCTCTACATCGTGGCCAGCCAGGCGATCGCCCTGGGCCTCGCGCTCTGAGGCGGCCGCCATGAAGACGGTGTACGA
>JALTLT010000407.1 GCA_027001815.1 Gammaproteobacteria bacterium
AATCAGGGGCTCTTTTTCCTGGCCCTTTTCGGCGGAATTGCGTACAGTCTAGGGAAAATGTCTCCGCGGCCCGCTGCATCACCGGGCCGTGCCGAAACCCCGGTCTCCACCACTCCATGATTCACAATCCTCCCGTCATCATCCTCGGCATGCACCGTTCCGGCACCTCGCTGGTGACGCGCCTGCTGGCGGGCATGGGGCTCTTCACCGGCTGGCGCAACACCCGGAACCAGGAGTCCCCCTTCTTCGGTGGTCTCAACAAGTGGGTCTTCCGGCAGGCGGGGGCGGGATGGGACAACCCGGCACCGGTACTCGGTCTGCTGGCCGACGAGCGGGTTCGGCCACTGGTGGAGGATTACCTGCGCCTCTCCGTCTCCGGCCCTCGCGTGATTCGCTACCTGGGTCCCGCACGGATGCTGCGCGGGCCCTCTCTCATCCGTCAGGCAGGGGCGTGGGCCTGGAAGGACCCGCGCAACGTCTACACCCTCCCCCTGTGGCTGGCCGTCTTTCCCGAGGCCAAGGTGATCCACATCCACCGCCACGGGGTGGATGTGGCGCACAGCCTGAAGGTGCGGCAGGAGCGCGCCTTCCGGCGTACCCGCGAACGCTATCTCGTCCGGCGCCCCCTCTATCGCCTGACCGGCAAGCGGGGGGGGTTCGCCAACTCCCTGCGCTGTTCCACCCTCGACGGCGGTCTCGGTCTGTGGCGGGAGTACATGGACCAGGCGATGCGGCTGCTCGCCGAGATCGAGTCGCCCACGCTCGATCTCAGTTACGAGTCCCTGGTGGCCCATCCTGAAGAGCAGCTCCATCGTCTGGTGGAGTTCACCGGGCTGGAGGTCCCCCGCGGGCAGTTGCGGCTGCTGGCTCACCAGGTGGACCGCAGTCGCATCCACGGCTATCAGCGCGATCCCCGCCTGCGGGCATTCGCCAGCGACCACCGCGATCTCCTTGCCGCCTTCGGTTACGCCCCCTGAGCTCCCGGGGAGCCATGCGCAGAATCCTCATCATCCGCCTCAGTGCCATCGGTGACGTGGTGATGGCTACTCCGCTGATCCGGCGGCTGGCCGACCACTACCCCGATGCGGGCGTCTCATGGCTGGTGCAGGAAGAGGCGGCGGAACTGCTCACCGGTCACCCCTGCCTCGAGGAGGTGATCGTCTGGCCCAGAGGGCGCTGGCGGCGGTTGCGGCGAGAGGGGCGGTGGTTCCAGTTCTTCCGCGAGTTCCGTGATCTGCGTGGCCGCCTCCGCAGACGCCGGTTCGACGTCGTGCTGGATATCCAGGGGCTGCTCAAGAGCGGCCTCTGGGCATGGATGGCCGGTGCCCGCCACCGGGTGGGGCTCGGTTCCAGGGAGGGGAGTGGCCTGCTCATGACCCGTCGCATCCCCCGTCCCCGCGGCGACCCTCGCATCGGCTCGGAGTACCGGCTGATGCTGGAACGGCTGGGGGTGCCGCCGGAGCCTTTCGCCATGGAGCTCCATCTCACCGGGGAGGAGCGCCGGCGGGGGCGCTTGCTGGCAGGAGAGGGGAGTGGCTATGTGGCGCTTCTTCCCTTCACCACACGCCCCCAGAAGCACTGGGTCGAGGCGCGCTGGCCGGTACTGGCGGCGCAGCTCAGGGAGCGGCTGGGGCTGCGGTCGGTGATCCTGGGCGGTCCCGCCGACCGGGCGGCGGCGGTGCGCATCGCTTCTGCCGCCTCGACCCGCATGTTGCCCCTGGCCGGCGAGACCTCCCTGCGCGAGGCGGCGGCGGTGATCGAGGGGGCTCGCCTGGTGGTGGGCGTGGACACCGGTCTCACCCACATGGGGATCGCGCTGGGGCGTCCCACCCTCGCCCTGTTCGGCTCCACCCGCCCCTACCTGGAGACCGGCCGCAGCGATGCGAGGATCCTCTATCATCCCCGCGACTGCTCTCCCTGCCGTCGCAAGCCGGTCTGTGACGGCCGTTTCGACTGCATGGCGGAGATCACGGTGGAGGAGGTGGTGGAGGCCGCCGGCCGGTTGCTGGAGTCGCGGTGACCCCTTCCCCTCCCATCCTCCACGTGGAGACGGGGCGTCATCTCTACGGCGGCGCCCTGCAGGTGCTCTATCTCCTCGAGGGACTCCGATGTCGCGGTGTCGAGTCGCTTCTGGTCTCGCCGCCGGGCAGTGCCGTCGCCGGCGCCGCCCGGCAAAGGGGGCTGGAGGTGGCGGAGCTGCCCGCCGGTGGCGACCTGGATGCCCTCTTCGTCCTGCGCCTGCAGCGGCTGATCCGGCGCCGGCGGCCGGCGCTGATCCATCTCCACTCCCGGCGGGGTGCCGACCTGTGGGGCGGGGTCGCGGCGAGAGTGACAGGCGTGCCGGCGATCCTCACCCGCCGGGTCGACAACCTGGAGCCGCGCCCGCTGGTGGCCCTCAAGTACCGCCTCTATCGGCGGGTGATCGCCATCTCGCACGGCATCGAGTCGGTACTGCTCAGCGAGGGGGTGGCGAGGGAACGGCTGCGGTGCGTCCCCAGCGCGGTGGACACGGAGCGTTTCCGCCCCGGTTGCGACGAGGCGTGGTTCCGCACCGAGTTCGCGCTGGAGGCGGATCGCATACCCGTGGGCGTGATCGCCCAGCTCATTCCGCGCAAGGGTCATCGTCTGCTGCTGGAGGCGTTGCCGGCCATCGTCG
>JALTLT010000408.1 GCA_027001815.1 Gammaproteobacteria bacterium
TGCTGGTCTCCTTCCTGACCCTGACCATCGGCAACAACCAGGGCATGGGCGACATCGAGTACGCCAAGATGTACGACTTCTACATGCCCCGCCGCGCCATCGAGCTGTTCGACGGCCCGGCCAAGGATATCTCCGACCTGTGGCGCATCCTCGGCCGCCCGGTGGTCAACGGCGGCTACATCGCCGGCACCATCATCAAGCCCAAGCTGGGCCTGCGTCCCGAGCCCTTCGCCGAGGCGGCCTACCAGTTCTGGCTGGGCGGCGACTTCATCAAGAACGACGAGCCCCAGGGCAACCAGGTCTTCGCCCCCATGAAGAAGGTGATCCCGCTGGTGGTCGATGCCATGAAGCGCGCCCAGGACGAGACCGGCGAGGCGAAGCTCTTCTCCGCCAACATCACCGCCGACGACCACAGCGAGATGATCGCCCGCGGCGAGTTCATCCTCGAGGCCTTCGGCGAGTTCGCCGATCACGTCGCCTTCCTGGTGGACGGTTTCGTCGGCGGCCCGGGCATGATCACCACCGCCCGCCGCTGGTTCCCCAACCAGTACCTGCATTATCACCGTGCCGGACACGGCATGGTCACTTCGCCCCAGTCCAAGCGCGGCTACACTGCCTACGTGCTGGCCAAGATGGCCCGCCTGCAGGGTGCCTCCGGTATCCATGTCGGCACCATGGGCTATGGCAAGATGGAGGGCGACAAGGACGACCGCAACATCGCCTACATCATCGAGCGTGACGAGTTCCAGGGTCCGGCCTACAACCAGAAGTGGTACGGCATGAAGCCCACCACGCCGATCATCTCCGGCGGCATGAACGCCCTGCGCCTGCCCGGCTTCTTCGAGAACCTGGGCCACGGCAACGTGATCAACACCGCGGGCGGCGGCTCCTACGGCCACATCGACAGCCCGGCGGCCGGCGCCATCTCCCTGAAGCAGGCCTACGAGTGCTGGAAGGCCGGTGCCGACCCCATCGAGTGGGCCAAGGAGCACAAGGAGTTCGCGCGGGCGTTCGAATCCTTCCCGCACGATGCCGACGCTCTCTACCCCGGCTGGCGGGAGAAGCTGGGCGTCCACAAGTAAGTGGCAGAAGCCCGGTGAGGACGGGGAGCATGGCCCCCGTCCCGGAAGTGCCGAAGGCCCCCGCCATGCGGGGGCCTTCGCGTTTCACGCCGGGCACCGAGAGGGATTTGACAGCCTGTCGGACTTCAAGCTGAAGGTCACTCTGCCCCGCGGAAAGCACCAGAACCTGACGGCCTGTCAAAGTCCGACAGGCTGCCAGGCCGTTGAGAACGGCGGTGCAGCCATGCACCGCGGCACAGGCTGCGCCGGCCCTCACGCCGCATCCGTGAAGGTCCATACCCAAACCCCACGAGGGAACGATCCATGAGCACCATCGATACCGAACAGTACCGGATCACCACCGAACCCTTCTACCAGCCACAGCGCAACGAGGTCGCACTCTACGAGGCCGCCTACAACGCGCGCATGCCGGTGATGATCAAGGGACCGACCGGCTGCGGCAAGTCGCGGTTCGTGGAGTACATGGCCTGGAAGCTGGGCCGCCCCCTGATCACCGTCGCCTGCAACGAGGACATGACTGCCGCCGACCTGGTGGGCCGCTTCCTGCTGGACAGGGACGGCACCCGCTGGCAGGACGGCCCGCTCACCGTGGCGGCACGCATCGGCGCCATCTGCTACCTGGACGAGATCGTCGAGGCACGCCAGGACACCACGGTGGTGATCCACCCGCTCACCGACCACCGCCGTACCCTGCCGCTGGAGAAGAAGGGGGAACAGGTCTCGGCCCACCCCGACTTCCAGCTCGTCATCTCCTACAACCCCGGCTACCAGAGCCTGATGAAGGATCTCAAGCAGTCCACCAAGCAGCGCTTCGCCGCGCTGGACTTCGACTACCCCGAGGCGGAGACCGAGGCGACCATCGTCCACAAGGAGACCGGCATCGATCCGGAACGGGCGGAGCGCCTGGTGAAGATCGCCCACACCTCCCGCAACCTGAAGGGCCACGGCCTCGACGAGGGGATCTCCACCCGCCTGCTGGTCTACGCCGCGACGCTGATGGGCAAGGGGATCGAACCGGTGGAGGCGTGCCGCATGGCGCTGATCTCGCCGATCACCGACGACGCCGACATCCGGGACACCCTGGAACACGCCATCTCCACCGTCTTCTCCGAGTAGGGCCGCGACCGCCGCGGGGAGTGAATCAGTGACCATCGATCCGACCCAGCTCGAGGCCTTCCGGGCCCAACTCGCCTGCAACTTCCGGCAGATCGACGACGTCTTCGCCGAGTGCCTGGAAGAGGCGGTCACCCTCCTCTCCGCCGAGGGGGTGCGTGCCTGGCTGGAGGGCGGTGCCCTCATCTGCTCCACCGGGCGGGGCGTGGAACCGGTCCTGGTCTGGCTGGAGGAGGCGGCGGAGATCGCCGCCGCAGTGGGCGAGGCCTCGCTGGAGCCCATGGCGCGCGCCACCTGGCGCATGGCCCGCACCCCCAATGCCAAGGCGATGGTCCCCTTCCTGCAATCACTGCCGGAGGCGGCCCGCCGGCTCGGCAGCCTGGAACTGCTGGAGCACTACGTGGAGCTGGTGATGGAGATGATGGAGCGGACCACCGGCTCCATCCACGGTTTCCACAC
>JALTLT010000409.1 GCA_027001815.1 Gammaproteobacteria bacterium
CGCTGTGCATGGATGCAGTGGCGTTTCCAATGACGCCAGGTCACTGAAAACGCAAGGAAGCCGGAGATCGCATTTTCGGCTTCCGGCGGTGAAAAAGGCCAGGACGGCCTTTTTCAACATCCTGCTAAAGCCCCGACCCTTTCCCGCCGAAAGATGAGGTTAGCCATGCTGTCCCGGGCGAGGTGCGTCACGGTCGTTCCCTCTTGCCTGGAGAGTGGCGAAAGCCAGGGGATCCACGCGTATCTTCAAGGGTCTTCGTTCTCTCGTCGGAAGCGATCAGGTGGTGCCAACGATGCAATCCCTCCTTTCTGCATGGACCACTCTTCGCGCCCGCTATCTCACGGGATCGGCGGGTTACGCCCTGGTCATGGTGTCGATGATCGGCGCGGCGATGGTTACCGCCAGCAGCATGGGAGACGCAAGTCGCGAGGCCATCGAGGATCTCCTGCCCGCGCAGATGGAGGTCACCGCCTTCGGCGATGCCGTGGACAGCGCCATCATCGACCTTTCGCAGCATATCATCGACGTCGATGGTCAACACGATTCCCGCAAGATGCCGGAAGCGGTCGCCAACCTCACGGCCAAGGTCGAGGAGCTTCTGTCCCATCCCCATATGGTACGTCACGATCACCGCGGTTCCGTGGAAGAGATCCAGACCCTCGTCGAGCAGATGGCCGGAGTGGCCAGGGAGGTGATGACCCTGCGCCTGGATCCCCAGGCGGACATGCCTGCGCTGACCCTGGCCAGGAACCACCTCAGCCCCCTCGCCATGGAGATCTCCACTCTTCTGGCCGCCTGCTGGCAGGACGAGATGGAAGAGGAGTTCAGCGTCGAGCGTCGTGCGTTGCTCGCCGATCTTTCCGAGGCGATCCGCCTCTGGTATCAGACGCAGGCCGAGATCCGCGGTTTCCTCGCCATGCGTTCACCCCTGGTGCAGGAGTCCCTGCGGGAATTGATCAGCGAGTTCCGGGCGCAGGTGGGCCGGATCTCGTCCCACGCCGAGCAGTGGAGTCTGGTGGAGGAGGAGGCCCTTCCCCAGGTGGCCGGGCTGGCGGAGGCGTATGCCGAGAGGATGGAGGAGGTGCTCCGCATCCACACCGGACCGGGCTGGCGAAAGAGTGTCCAGCTATTCGATGAGCGGCTGCACCCCCTCCTCGTCGAACTGCGCACCCGGGTCCACGATCTGGTGGAGAGTTACCGCCGTGAGATGGAGACGACGGGTGACATCGTCCTGGAGAACCTGCAGTTCAACCACTGGGTTCTGGGCATCGCCATGGTGGCGGCGATCGTCGCCAGCCTGTTCAGTGTCCTTGCCGGCCTCTGGACCATCTTCCGTCCCCTCAAACGGGTGGTGGCGGCCATGGAGGCGATTGCCGACGAGGGCGACCTGCAGCACACCCTTCCGGTCAGCGGGCGGGACGAGTTCAGCCTTCTCAGCAGTGCGTTCAACCGTTTCATGGAGCGAATCCAGGGGGTCGTCGAACTGGTGATGGACTCCACCAGCAACCTCGTCGGCGAGGCCTCCCGTCTCCAGGCCGTGACCGGCCAGAGCTATCAACGGGCCCGGCAGCAGCGTGGTGAGGTGCTGCAGGTGGGCGAGACCTTCACCCAGATGGTGGAAGAGCTGGCCGGCATCGAGGAACGAACCCGGGAGGCGCGCGGGGCCGCCGGCGAATCGAGGCGGCGTGCCGAAGAGGGACAGGCCCAGGTTCAGGAGAACGTCGCCGCCATGCGCGAACTGGGTGACGAGATGGAAGAGGCGGTGCACCAGATGGAGGAGCTGAGGGAGAACAGCCGGGCGATCGGCCGCATCATCGAAGTGATTTCCGGCATCACCGAGCAGACCAACCTGCTGGCCCTCAATGCCGCCATCGAAGCGGCGCGCGCGGGCGAAGCGGGGCGTGGTTTCGCCGTCGTCGCGGAGGAGGTGCGTACCCTCGCCCAGCGGGTACAGACCCAGGCGGCGGAGATCGAACAGCAGATCAACCGCCTGCAGGCAAACGTGGCGACGGTTTCCGACAC
This sequence comes from Gammaproteobacteria bacterium, assembly GCA_027001815.1. Taxonomy (GTDB): domain Bacteria; phylum Pseudomonadota; class Gammaproteobacteria; order JALTLT01; family JALTLT01; genus JALTLT01. Next base: position 2,023 of record JALTLT010000409.1, read on the forward strand.
CCTCGCTTCCGGCAACCGTCGCGCCCAGGAGGGAGTCCGCCTGGCCCACTCCATCGGCGGAGGATTGGAAAGCATCGTCGCCTCGGTCGGACACATCGCCACCCTCAACGGCGAGATCGCCGTGGCCACGGAGGCGATTTCGGGACGTGCCGGCGAGGTGCAGGAGGCTCTCGTGGGGATCGGTGAGGTGGCCGAGGAGAACGCCGCCTCGGCCCAGGCCGCTTCCGCCTCCGGGACCGAGTTCACCAGTCTCGCCCGTCAGCTCCAGGAACTGGTGGGGCAGTTCCTGCTGCGGCGGGAGATGGCGGCTCTGGAGGGTGAAGCGATCGTCGCCCCCGAATCGGAGGAGGAAGGGGAGGTCACTCTCTTCTGAGAGCATCTCTTCGCTCCCTCCCGATTGCGAGTGCCGGCAGTTCCGAACGGATGCCGGAAGACTCCAGCAGCAAGCTTTTGAAAAACCCCGTTTTTCGGCAGCCTGTCGGCCTTTGATGGGCCATCGGGTTCTGGTGTATTCCGCGGGGCGGAGTGACCTTCAGCTTGAAGTCCGACAGGCTGCCTAGTCTAATTGAAAACGCAAGGAAGCCGGAGATCGCATTTTCGGCTTCCGGCGGTGAAAAAGGCCAGGACG
>JALTLT010000410.1 GCA_027001815.1 Gammaproteobacteria bacterium
GGCCTTTTTCAACGCCGGAAGCCGAAAATGCGATTTCCGGCTTCCTCACGTTTTCAATGAGGCCAGCAGCCGGTCGGACTTTGACAGGCCGTCAGGTTCTGGTGCTTTCCGCAGGGCCCCGAGAGGCGGGAAGGCCCTCCCGGGGGACGCCGTAAACCCCTCCCTGGGGGCTCGTCGGCGGCATCCTTGCCGCCAACGCCCCCGGGAGGACCTTCCCGCCTCTCGGGGGGGAGTGACCTTCAGCTTGAAGTCCGACAGGCTGCTGGCCTCATTGAAAACGGCGGTGCATCCATGCACCGCGGCACAGGCTGCCGAAAAACGGTGTTTTTCAACAGCCTGCTAACCTTGCCGGTAGCGGGTCGGATCGGAAATGCCCGCCGCCTCGAAGCCGGCACGGCGCAGACGGCAGGAGTCGCAGACACCGCAGGCACGCCCCTCCTGGTCGGCGGCGTAGCAGGAGACGGTCAGGGCATAGTCCACGCCGAGGCGCGTCCCCTCGCGGATGATCTCCGCCTTGGAGAGATGGATCAGCGGAGTGCGGATCCGGAAGCGCTCTCCCTCCACACCGGCGCGGGTCGCCAGATTGGCCACGCGCTCGAAGGCGGCGACGAATTCGGGCCGGCAGTCGGGATAGCCTGAGTAGTCGACCGCATTGACGCCGATGAAGATGTCCCGGGCCCCCAGCACCTCCGCCCAGCCGAGGGCGAGGGCCAGGAAGACGGTGTTGCGCGCCGGCACATAGGTGACGGGAATCCCCTCGGCGGGGGAGGTGGGCACCTCCATATGGGGGTCGGTGAGGGCGGAGCCGCCGATCTCGTCCAGGTCGATGCCCACCGTCTTGTGCTCCACCGCACCGAGCTGTTGCGCCACCCGACGGGCGGCAGCCAGTTCGGCGGCATGGCGCTGACCATAGCGGAAGCTGATGGCGTGGCAGGCATAACCCTCCCCCCGCGCAATGGCGAGGGTAGTGGCGGAGTCGAGTCCGCCGGAGAGCAGCACCACCGCCTTCTTCGGCTCGTTCATCTCATCGTCCCTTCTCGTCGCCCCACAGCAGCTTGTGGAGCTGGAGCTGGAAACGGACCGGCAACCGGTCCTCCAGGATCCACTCCGCCAGGGTACGCGGCTCGAGCCGGCCGGCCACCGGCGAGAAGAGCACCTCGCAACGCTCCGCCAGCCGATACTCCCGCAACCGCTCCCGGGCCCACTCGTAGTCGGCACGATCGGCGATCACTACCTTCACCTGGTCGTGGCGGGTGAGCAGGGGGATGTTCTCCCAGCGGTTGCGCGCCACCTCGCCGGAGGCTGGCGCCTTGAGGTCCACCACCCGGCTCACCCGCGGATCGATACCGCCGATGTCGAGGGCGCCACTGGTCTCCAGGGAGACCTCGAACCCGGCCTCGGCGAGCCGCGAAAGCAGAACCCGGCAGGCCGGCTGGGCGAGGGGCTCGCCACCCGTGACGCAGACGTGCCACACCCCGGAACGCCGCGCCTCCTCGACGATGGCGTCGATCTCCCGCCACTCCCCCCCCTGGAAGGCGTACTCGGTATCGCACCAGACGCAGCGCAGGGGGCAGCCGGTGAGACGCACGAAGAGGGTCGGCCACCCGCTGGCCCGCGCCTCTCCCTGCAGGGAGAGGAAGATCTCGCTCACCCGCAGGCGGGAATCGTCCGCCATGGAATCTCCTCTACTGGCACCCTGTCCGGACGCGCGGCCCCGCGAGCCCCGAGCGGGAAACGGAGCCCCCGGGGAAGGGATTCCGACCCTCCCCGCGGAGCCCCGGGAAGCAGCACCGTTCTCCGATCGAGGCCAACAGGTTATCGTCCCTCGCGCCTCATCCGTTCCAGGCGGGTCTCGGCCAGCCGCGCCGCGGTGCTCTTGGGATAGCGCTGGATCAGCTCCTGGAGGATCTTGCGCGCCTGGTCGTACTGACCCATCTCGTAGTGGGTGAAGCCGGTCTTGAGCATGGCATCCGGCACCTTGGGGCTGTCCGGGAACTGCTCGAGCACCTTGCCGAACTCCTCGAGCGCCTGCGGATAGTTGCGCGAGACGTAGTTGGCCTCACCGAGCCAGTACTGGGCATTGTCGGAATAGCTGCCAGCGGGATAGCTCTGCAGGAAGCCGCGGAAGGCGTCGATCGCCCGTTCGTACTGGCCCTCCTTGAGGAGATCGAAGGCACGCCGATAGGCCTCCCGCTCCCCGGCGCCGGGCTGACCGGCCGCGGGAGTCCCGGCAGCGGCGGCCGACGGGGCGGCACCGCTTGCGGTAGCGCCGGCGGCGGCCGCCGCCGTTCCCGTCGCCACCGCGGCACCTGCCGCCCCTCCGGCGGGTGCCGGCGCGGCGGGGGAGGCGACACCCCGCAGCTCCAGCTCGCGCAGACGGCGGTCCACATCCAGGTAGAGCTCCCGCTGACGCTGCTTCACGCCATCGAGCTGGTGGGTGACCATTTCGATATCGCCCCGGAGCTGACGCAGCTCCTGCTCCAGCCGCTCCTGGCGGTTGAGCATCTCCAGCAGGTTGCGGTTGAGCCGCTCCATGGGATCCTCGGCCGTGGCCGGGGCGGCACGATTGGCCAGATAGGGATTGGTGGCGGCGCCGCCGGCGGGCTCCACCACCGGCGCACCGGTCTGGGCCGCGGCCGTCGCGGAGGTGAGGATCAGCGCCAGCCAGACGGCACGGCGGGTTGGATCAGGTCGCTTCATGGGTCACCTCTGGTAGACGATCTCGACCCGCCGGTTGCGGGCCCAGGCCGGTTCGTCGTGACCAGGATCGGCGGGGCGCTCCTCCCCGTAGCTCACCACCTCGATCTGCGGGTCGGAGACCCCCTGGAACAGCATCAGGCGGCGCACCGCCTGGGCACGCCGCTCGCCGAGGCCGATGTTGTACTCGCGGGAACCGCGCTCGTCGGCGTGGCCCTCCAGCACCACCCGCAGCCCGGGATTGAGGGCCAGGTAGCGGGCGTGCTCGACGATCAGTGCCTGCGCCTCGGGCGTGATCTCGCTCGAATCGAAGGCGAAATAGACGATGCGGTTGGCCAGCGGGCTCTCCGGATCGTCGAGAGAATCGAGCCGCACCCCGCCACCGTCGGGGAGGGCGCTGGTGGCGGCCCCTTCCGTTCCCTCCCGGCCGGCGGCCGCCCCTTCGGCGCCTTCGCCGCCGCGGATCACCTCGGGCGCCTCGCCACCCTCCTTCGTCTCTGAACCGGCGCATGCCGCCAGCAACCCGGCGAGCATGAGCACTCCCACGACCCGTACCGCTCTGTTCATGGCATTCCCGTCCTCAAGTTGTGTTCACGATTCCCAATTCAGTGTCGCGGCAGCGGCCCCCACGCCGGCTCCCGCACGTCGCCCTCCTGGAGCACCAGCCGCTGGCTGGCGCTGCCGTCGCTGGAGACCGCCGCCAGCACGCCCCGCCCGCCGTGCTCGGTGGCGTAGAGGATCATGGCACCGTTGGGGGCGAAACTGGGGGACTCGTCGAGACGACCCTGGCTCACCACCCGCAACAGACCGCTCTCCAGCTCCATCACCGCGATGCGGTAACCGGCCTCGGTGCGGTGCACCATGGCGATCCGCTTGCCGTCCGGCGAGACGTCGGCGGCGGCGTTGTACCCTCCTTCGAAGGTGATGCGCCGCGCCCGCCCCCCTTCCACGGGGATCCGGTAGATCTGCGGTGCCCCGCTGCGATCGGAGGTGAAGAGCAGGCTGCGCCCGTCGGGCATCCACACCGGCTCGGTATCGATGGCGGTGTTGTGGGTGAGCCGGGTCAGACGGCCGGTGGCCAGTTCCAGGATGTAGATCTCGGGATCGCCCGCCTCCGAGAGGGTGAGCGCCAGCCGCCGGCCGTCCGGCGACCAGGCGGGCGCGCCGTTGATGCCGGGGCGTTGCGACACCAGCCGCCGTTCGCCGGTGGCCAGCTCCTGAAGATAGATGGCGGCCCGCTTCCCCTCGAAGGAGACGTAGGCGAGCTGCCGGCCATCCGGCGACCAGGCCGGCGACATGAGTGGCTCCGGCGACTCCACCACCGTCACCGGATCGTAACCGTCCGCATCCGCCACCCGCAGGGCATAGCGCCGTGCCTCCCCCTGCCCCACCGCCGTGATGTAGGCCATGCGGGTGTTGAAGGCGCCGGGCTCGCCGGTGAGGGTCTCGTAGATCAGATCGGCGATGGTATGGGCAGCGCGCCTCAGCCCCCCCCGGGGGGTCGGCAGATTGTAGCCGGCGAGCTGCTTGATGCGTGAGGCGTCACCGGCGGTGCCATCCCCCTGGCGGTAGATGTCGAAGAGCTGGAACTGCACCTGGTAGCCGCCATCCGGACCCGGCAGCACCCGGCCCACCACCAGGTTCTCGACCCCGATCGCCCGCCAGTTCTCGAAGTGCACCTCCCCGCCGTGACGGGGAAACTCCCGGAACGCCTCGCGGGCGGCCAGGCTGAAGCGGCCGCTGCGGGCCAGGTCGGCGCTGATGATCGCCGCCACGTCCGACTCCGGTGGCACGGCGCCGCTCCAGCCGAAGGGTACCACGGCGATGGGGATACCCCCCTCCACCCCCTCGGTGATCTCGATCTGCAAGATGGCGCGGGCGCTGCCTCCCCAGACGAGCAGGGTGAGGAGCAGGAGGATGCGCAGAAAGAATCGGGTCTCGGCCATGGGTCACTCGGTCACGATGAAGGTGAACTGGATCTCGCGTTCGAAGAGGTCCGGATCGGGGGCGGGCGGCAGGGGCGACGACTTGAGCACGGCGGTCTCCACCGAGCGGCGAAAGATCTCGTCTCCGGTACACTGGGTGACCCGCGCGGAGACGATCTCGCCCCCCGGGATCTGCTGCACCAGCACCTGGCAGGTATCACCCTCCCTGACGTTGGCGGGGCGCCGCCAGTTGCGCTGCACCCTGGCGCGGATCGCATCCTGATAGAGACGTGCCTCCCGGGCGAGGCGGCGCTGCCGCTCCGCCTGCAGGCGCGCCTCCTCTTCGGCCAGACGACGCTGGAGTTCCGCCTCGCGCGCCTTCCGCGCCGCCTCTTCCCGCGCCTTCTGCTCCCGTATCTTACGCTGCGCCTCCAGTTCCGCCAAACGCTTCTGCTCCGCCGCCTTCTCCCTCGCCAGGCGCTCCTTCTCCGCCTTGAGCCTGGCCAGCCGCGCCTCTTCCGCGGCCTTCTCCCTGCGCAGCTTCTCGAGCCGCGCCTTCTCGGCGACCGCCTTCTCCCGCCGGGCCTTCTCGGCCGCCTGCTCGAGGGCCTTCTTCTCCCGGGCACGGCGCTGCTCCTCGGCCCGCTTGCGCTTCAGGTCCGCCAGTCGCTTCTCCTCCTGGCGGCGCTGCTTCTCCAGCCGCTTGCGCTCCGCCTCGAGCCGACGCAGCCGCGCCTCCTCGGCCTGCTTCTTCTCCGCCTCCTCCTGGCGCAGCCGCTCCATCTCCTGCTCGATGCGCTTCTCGTCCACCGCCCTGGCCTGGATCACCGGCCCGGTGGCGGCAGGAGCGAGCGGGGCGGGCGGCGCCCGGTAGCCAAAGATCAGCAGGCCGAGCAGCAGGGCATGACCCAGCAGCGACAGGAGCAGCCCGACCAGGGTGTCACGCCCTCCGCTCACCCCTGCCCCTCCGGGGGGCGGGTCATCAGCCCGACGCTCGGCGCACCGGCCTGCTGCAGGAGGGTCATCGCCTCGATCACCCGCGCGTAGGGGACACGGGCATCACCCCGTACCAGCACCGGCGTGCCGGGCCGGCTGCGCAGCACCGCGGCGACCCGCGCCACCACCGTCTCGGCGTCCAGCGCCTGGCGGGGGCTGCCGCCCATGTTGAGGTAGAGCTTCCCTTCCACATCCACCGTCAATACCAGCGGACGCTGCTGCTCCCGCTCCAGGGGGCGGGCACCCGCCTGGGGCAGCTCCACCTTCACCCCCTGCTTGATGAGAGGGGTGGTGATCATGAAGATCACCAGCAGCACCAGCATCACGTCGATGTAGGGGACGACGTTGATCTGCGACATGGGTTTCTTGCGAAAACGCTGGGGCAGCACCGGCTCGGCCCTCCTACTCGTGGGCGTGGCGCTGGAGGATGGTGGAGAACTCCTCGGCGAAGGAGTCGTAGCGGTTGGCGAGCCGCTCCATGTCGTTGGCGAACCGGTTGTAGGCGATCACCGCCGGGATGGCGGCGAACAGGCCCATGGCGGTGGCCACCAGCGCCTCGGCGATGCCCGGCGCCACCAGCGCCAGGGTGGCCTGCTCCACATCGCCCAGCGCGCGGAAGGCGTTCATGATCCCCCATACGGTGCCGAACAGCCCCACGTAGGGGCTGGTGGAACCGACCGTGGCGAGGAAGGAGAGGTGGTGTTCCAGCTCGTCCACCTCACGCATCAGGGCCGCCTTCATGGCCCGCTGGGCCCCTTCCACCACCGACATGGGGCGTTCGGTGGCGCTGCTCTTGCGCAGCCGTGCGAACTCGCGGAAACCGGCCTCGAAGATGGTCTCCATCCCCTGGGCGGCGTCGCCGTTGCGCGCCACCTGCTTGTAGATGGTGCCCAGGTCGGTACCGGACCAGAAACGCTCCTCGAAGGCGTCGGCGGCGCGGCGCGCACGGCGCAGCCCCATCCACTTGCGGTAGATGAGCGCCCAGGAGAGGAGTGAAGCGAGCAGCAGCAGTGCCATCACCGCCTGGACGACGGGACTGGCGCCGGTGATCAGGCCCAGGATGGAGGTATCAACTTCGGTCACGGTTCATCGCTTCCAGAATCACGGGGGGAATGGCGGCGGGACGCATGGCGGCGGTCGAGACACAGGCGATGGAGACGGTGGCGCTGCACAGCTCCCGCTCCGGCCCGTCGGCGCGGACGATACGCTGGTGAAAGAGCATGCTGGCACGGCGAAGCTCGCGAAGGGAGGAGCGCACCTCCAGCGCGTCGTTGAAGCGCGCCGGCGCCCGGTAGTCGATGGAGAGCGATCGTACCGCGAAGATGATCCCTTCCTCCCCTGCCAGACGGTCCTGTTCGAAGCCGAGGGCGCGCAACCACTCGGTGCGCGCCCGTTCCATGAAGCGGAGATAGTTGGCGTGGTAGACCACGCCGCCGCTGTCGGTGTCCTCGTAGTAGACCCGTACCGGCCAGATAAATTCCGTGGCCATGGTCACGATCCGTCGAACAGGTCCGGGGTATCCAGTGCCTTGCCCGGCGGGGTGAGACCGAAGTGCTCCCAGGCGTTGCGGGTGGCCATGCGGCCGCGGGGGGTGCGCATCAGGTAGCCCTGCTGGATGAGGTAGGGTTCCACCACGTCCTCGATGGTGTCCCGCTCCTCGCCGATGGCGGCCGCCAGGTTGTCGAGTCCCACCGGCCCGCCATCAAACTTCTCGATCATGGTGAGCAGCAGGCGGCGGTCCATGTGGTCGAAGCCGTTGCGGTCCACGTTGAGCATGGAGAGCGCGGCATCGGCGATCGCCGCGGTGATGGCACCATCCCCTTTCACCTGGGCGTAGTCTCTCACCCGGCGCAACAAGCGGTTGGCGATGCGTGGCGTGCCCCGGGAACGCCGGGCGATCTCCCACGCCCCCTCGCGATCGATGGGATCGTTGAGGATCTCCGCCGAGCGCATGACGATCCGGGTCAGTTCCTCGACGCTGTAGAACTCCAGCCGCTGGACGATGCCGAAACGGTCGCGCAGGGGCGAGGTGAGCAGGCCGGCGCGGGTGGTGGCCCCCACCAGGGTGAAGGGAGGCAGATCGAGCTTGATGGAGCGCGCCGCCGGCCCCTCGCCGATCATGATGTCGAGCTGGTAGTCCTCCATGGCCGGGTAGAGCACCTCCTCTACCACCGGACTGAGGCGGTGGATCTCGTCCACGAAGAGGACGTCACGCGGCTCCAGGTTGGTGAGCATCGCCGCCAGGTCACCAGCCCGCTCCAGCACCGGGCCGGAGGTGTGGCGGATGTTGACCCCCATCTCGTTGGCGACGATCTGCGCCAGGGTGGTCTTGCCGAGACCGGGCGGGCCGAAGATCAGCACGTGGTCCAGCGCCTCGCCGCGGGTGCGGGCCGCCTGGACGAAGATCTCCATCTGCTCGCGGACCGCCGACTGGCCCACGTAGTCCTCCAGCCGTTTGGGACGGATGGCGCGATCCAGCGCCTCGTCCTGCCGGTCCGCCACCGGGGTCACCAGTCGCTCCGTGTCGCTCATGGCCGCCTCACCCCGCCACGCCGCTCAGGGCCCGGCGAATGATCTCCTCGCTGGGCAGCCCCCCGACCGCGTCACCCAGCCGCTTCACCATCTTCAGCGCCTCCTGGGGACGGTACCCCAGCGCCTCGAGGGCCGCCACCGCGTCACCCACCGCATCGGCCGGGGGCAGCACTGCACCCGCCGCGCCCGGCAGATCGCCCGCGGCGGCGGCGGGCACCGGGGTGCCCCACTCCTTGAGGCGGTCGCGCATCTCCACCACCAGCCGCTCGGCGGTCTTCTTGCCCACCCCCGGCAGCCTCACCAGGGCGGCGGTGTCCTGGTGGTGGATGGCGGCGACGAACTCCTCCACCGCCATCCCCGAGAGCACCCCGAGGGCCATCTTCGCCCCGACGCCACTCACCTTCACCAGGGCGCGGAACAGGGTGCGCTCCTCGAGGGTATAGAAACCGTAGAGGACATGGGCGTCCTCCCGCACCGCCAGATGGGTATGGAGGGTGACGGTGGCGCCGCTCTCCGGCAGGCGGAAGAAGGTGGACATGGGCACCTCCAGCTCGTAGCCCACCCCGCGCACCTCCAGCAGCAGGTGGGGGGGCTGCTTCTCCACCACCTCTCCGGTAAGCCGCCCGATCATCGCCACCCCCTCCGCCGTCGACCGCCCCGGCCAGCCACCAGCGCCGCCAGCCCCTGGCTGGTGTTGAGGTGACAGAGGGCCACCGCCAGGGCGTCGGCGGCATCCTCCTGGGGAGGAGTCTCGAGGGAGAGCAGGGCCGTGACCATGTGCTGCACCTGCTCCTTGGAGGCGGCGCCGGTGCCCACCACCGCCTGCTTGATCTCGCGGGGCGTGTATTCGGTCACCGACAGGTTGCGCAGCACACCGGCACAGATGGCGGCACCACGCGCCTGCCCAAGCTTGAGGGCCGAGTCGGGATTGTGCTGCAGAAAGACCCGTTCCACCGCCATCACCTCCGGCCGGTAGGTGTCCAGCACCTCCACCAGCCCCTCGAAGATCCCCTTCAGGCGATCCGGAAAGCTCTCGCCGGAGACGGCGATATGGCCATTGTCCACATGCCGGAGGCCGCCCCCATCGGAGTCCACCACCCCGTAGCCGGTACGGCGCGAGCCGGGATCGATACCGATCACCCGGGGCACGCGCCCACTCCGTGGTGGCCGGCGGGCATCATAGCTGCTCCATCACCTCGTCGGGGAAGTCCGCATTGGAGTAGACCTTCTGCACGTCGTCCAGGTCCTCCAGCATGTCCACCAGGCGCACGATCTTCTGCGCATCCTCCAGCCCCAGCTCGACGGTGCTGGAGGGTTTCATGGTCACCTCCGCCTGGGCCGGGTCGAGACCGGCGGCGACCATCGCTTCCTTCACGTCGACGAAGCTCTCGGGGGCGGTGATCACGTCGATGCTGCCGTCGTCATTGGTCACCACATCCTCGGCACCCGCCTCCAGGGCCGCCTCCATGATGGCATCCTCGTCGCTCTCCGGCGGATAGGTGAGGATCCCCTGCTTGGTGAAGAGGTAGGCCACCGAACCGTCGGTGCCCAGGTTGCCGCCACACTTCGAGAAGGCGTGCCGCACCTCGGCCACGGTGCGATTGCGGTTGTCGGTGAGGCAGTCGACCATCACCGCCACCCCGTTGGGACCGTACCCCTCGTAGCGCACCTCCTCGTAGGCCTCCCCCTCGGTGGCTCCGGCGCCCCGCTTGATGGCGCGTTCCACCGTATCCTTGGTCATGTTGTTGGAGAGGGCGTTGTCCACCGCCGCCCGCAGGCGGGGGTTGGAGGCGGGATCGGGGCCGCCCAGCCGGGCCGCCACGGTGATCTCGCGGATCAGCTTGGTGAAGAGCTTGCCTCGTTTGGCGTCCTGGGCCTTCTTGCGGTGCTGGATATTGGCCCATTTGCTGTGTCCTGCCATGGGGTCCTCTCGTTCTCGGTCCGGATCTCTGCGCTCCCGGGAGGGGGCGCACCAAATGGTTGGAATCTTACCACGCCGCACGGCCATGGCGGCAGCCGTAGCCTCTTCCAGTGACACATGAGCCTGAAGGGCGGGCGTGATTCCAAGCTGAAGTGAGCCTGAAGGCGGTCCGGCTCGGGGATCATCGGAGGACGATCGTGACCATTACCAGGCTGTTGAAAAACAC